>JAYKIZ010000274.1:0-3028 GCA_035285965.1 Cyanobacteriota bacterium
AAGGTTTGTCCCACGCCGAGCATCTCTATCTATTCGACTCCCCGGAATCCGAGGAGGTCTTTGGCGAAATCCGGCGCTTTTTTGACCAATTTTTAGGAAAGTGACGTTTTCCTTGGGGGAGGGCATGCAATTTATAAAAATTAACATTTATTCCTAATACAGCCTCAAGGTTTATTGCGTAAGGCTTTAGAGCGCTTAATTGCGACCCCTAAAAACAGCTTCCGTTTTTAGAGCCACTTGTTGTTGCTTGGATGCGGCTAGGGTAGGAGAAAATTTTTGCTTAAGGTTTTTAGCATAATTTTTCATCTCAATTACTATTCATTCATGGAGTTTAAAAGCAACTTCATAACAGCGGCTTAAGGCAAACGGGGCCGAAAGCGCCGCAACCGGAGCGCGTTCAAGACCACGGAAATGGAACTCAGCGCCATGGCGGCGCCGGCGAAGACAGGATTCAGCAACCAGCCAAAAAGGGGATAAAAAAGGCCCGCGGCCAGGGGAATGCCGAGACTGTTGTAGAGAAAGGCGAAAAAGAGATTTTGGCGAATATTAACCACCGTCGCTCGACTCAGTTGCAGCGCCGTCAAAATCCCCCGTAAATCCCCCGCCAGCAGGGTAATATCGCTGGCCGCGATGGCCGCGTCAGTTCCGGCGCCCATGGCCAAACCCGCGTCGGCTTGGGCCAGCCCCGGCGCGTCGTTGACGCCGTCCCCCACCATGGCCACCCGTTCCCCTTGGGCTTGAAGCTGTTGGATGTGTCGAACTTTATCCGCCGGTTTTACTTCGGCGATGACCTGACGAATGCCCGCTTCTTCGGCGATGGCCTGGGCCGTGGCTCGATTATCCCCAGTTAACAAGTAGAGTTTCAGCCCCTGCCTCTTGAGCGCCTGAATCACCGCCGGGGCGCCGGGTTTGAGGGCGTCCTTGAGGGCGAAGACGGCTTCAAGGTTTCCCTCTAGGGCGAAGCCCACCACCGTATGGCGCTCTAACTCCCACTGGCGGGCGCTTTCCCAGAGGGTCTGGGCCCGTTCCTGAAAGCTAAACCATTCCAAGCTTCCCACCCGGGCTGATTGCCCCTGAACCCGTCCCTCCACGCCCCAACCGGGACGGGAGCTAAAGTCTTGAATATCTACAAGCTCGACGCCTTGACTTTCTCCGTAGTTCACAATGGCTTGGGCCAGGGGATGGGGAGAATACCGCTCCAAGGAGGCGGCCTGTTGAAGGAGTTCCAACGCGCGACGGGGAGAAACCCCGGGGCGGGTTAAAAACTGGGTCACCACGGGTTTGCCCTCCGTTAGGGTGCCGGTTTTATCAAACACCACCGCGGTAATTTGGGCCGCTTTTTCCAAACTGGCAGCTTCTTTGATTAAGACCCCCAACTCGGCGCCTTTGCCGGTTCCCACCATGATCGAGAGGGGCGTGGCTAAGCCTAGGGCGCAGGGACAAGCGATGATCAAAACTTCGATGAAGGTCAAAATGGCGAGGGTCGGGTTCCCGCCGATGGTCCACCAGAGGATTAACGCCAGGAACGCAATCCCCAAAACCCCCGGCACGAACCATTGGGTAATCCGATCCGCCAGCGCCTGAATCGGCGCTTTCGAGGCCTGGGCCTGTTCCACTAAACGAATAATTTGGGCTAGAACCGAATCCGCCCCCAGATGGGTGGCTCGAATCACCAACGGCGCCGATTGATTGACCGTGGCGCCGATGACCCCGGCGCCGGGGCCTTTGGCCACAGGAGCGCTTTCCCCCGTCACCAAAGATTCGTCTACGAGGGATTCTCCCTCCACAATTTCCCCGTCCACCGGAATTTTCTCCCCCGGTCGGGCTAAAACTAGGTCCCCCAGTTTGAGGGTTTCAATCGGCGCTAGAACCCAACTTTCCCCCCGGCGCGTTAACGCTTCCGCCGGTTGTAGCTCCAACAATTCTCGAATCGCCTGGGAGGCGGCCCGGCGGGCCCGTTTTTCCAGCCAGCGCCCCAAGAGGATTAAGGCGATAATCAGCGCCGAGGCTTCAAAATAAACCGCCGCTGTGAGTCCCTGACGGATTAAGACCTGGGGAAAGAAGGCGACGAAGAGAGAATAGCCATAGGCCGCTGTGGTTCCCAAAGCCACCAAGGTATCCATGGTGGCGCTCCCGCCCCGGGCCGCTTTCCAGGCGCCGCGATAGAACTGAGCGCCGCACCAGAATTGAACCGGCGTCGCTAGGATTAACTGCGTCCAGGGATGATGGAGAACCATCAAAGCCGGAGGCAGAGGCAGTCCCGTCATCATGGGCAACCCGCCGACAAAAAGTAGCCCCCCCAGTCCTAGGGCGACGGTTAACATCCAGGGAAAGGGTTCCGGCGGTTCTTCTGGGTTGTGCGGCCTCGCCACCTCGGCGCTGTAGCCCGCCCGTTCTATAACTTGTTGTAAAGCCTCCGGCTGGATTTGCGTGGGGTCGTAACGGAGAGTGGCCCGCTCTAGGGCGAAATTGACCTCGCAGTCCGTCACCCCCGGCGCTTTTTTCAGCGCCCGCTCAATGGAGCCGGCGCAGGCGGCGCACCGCATTCCCTGGAGGCGGAGGGTCAGGGTTTCTGGCATGGGTTCCGTCCAAACTGAAGCGGTTTTTGGCTAGGTTAACCCATCTCTTTCAGATTTAGCGTTTGACCACGGCGCTGACAATGGTGGTAATGGTGGCGGTGGCCAAGAGTCCAAAGGCGAGATTAACGACCCACTGGGACGCTTGCTGGTAGGCGGCGAAACGGACGCTTTGCTCTTTGCTTTCTTCTCGTAGCGCCTGAATCGCTTCGGCGTTTCGTTCAACGGTTTCTGCTAGCTTATCTAGCATTTCTTCGGTCCAACGCTCTGTAATCATGGCTTTGGCTCCTGAGTCAAAGAAAGGTTTCTAGGAATAGTTTCCGCAATCGGCTTCTAAAAGTAAAGCGGCGTTCTGCCCGCCAAAACCAAAACAAAAGACCAAACTCCGGCGCCAATTTCCTGGCGCTGGGCCAAAGCGGAGGGGAAACTCCGGTCTTTCTAAACCCGCCGTC
>JAYKIZ010000275.1:0-9167 GCA_035285965.1 Cyanobacteriota bacterium
GACTTGGGTAACACCATCCACACCATCCTCGACGCCTACAACAACGGCGCTAGCCAATTCGCCACCGGCAACTTCAAACGGGGCTAGACAGCAACTTGCGTGTAATCTCTTCCCCCCCTCCTACTGGGGGGCTTTTTTATGGCTTCGGCGCCGCGGTCAATCCGAGAGTGTCACCACCCCGTCAGGCTGGCGCCTGCCACCCCTCCAGAGGAGGGGAATTTAACACAGAAAACTCAACTGCCACCATTCCCCTCCCGTGGAGGGGTGCCCCGTAGGGGCGGGGTGGTCAATTCTATCGGCTCCGCAGAGACGGAATGATCGCCCAGCGCCGAAGTTCTCCCCTTCAATCTGGTGTGATCAACCTGAAAGTGTCACCACCCCGTCAGGCTAGCACCTGCCACCCCTCCAGAGGAGGGGAATTTAACACAGAAAACTCAACTGCCACCATTCCCCTCCCGTGGAGGGGTGCCCCGCAGGGGCGGGGTGGTCAAGCCTATTGGCTCCGCCGGATCGCATAGTAATGGCCGCCCACCTATAGACTTAATAATGACTATCGGTTTGTAAGTTTAAAAACTGGGTAAATTCCGGCTCAAAGAGCATTTTGACGACGCCGGTGGGGCCGTTACGGTGTTTGGTAATCAGCAGTTCGGCGACACCCCGGTCGGGAGTGTCAGGATTATAGTACTCGTCCCTATATATCATCATGATTAAATCTGCATCCTGTTCAATACTACCACTTTCCCTCAGGTCGCTCATCATGGGACGTTTATTCGTGCGAGACTCCACCCCCCGACTCAGTTGGGACAGCGCCATTACCGGCGCGTTAATTTCCCGAGCCAGACCCTTGAGGGAGCGGGTAATTTTCGAGAGTTCCTGCACCCGGTTATCGCTAGCGCCTTCCATCAGTTGGAGGTAGTCGATCAAAACCAACCCCAGAGGCTCCTTTTGCTCGCTCTGGAGGCGCCGCACCTGGGAGCGCATCTGCATCACGGTAATGTTGGCCGTGTCGTCGATATAAATAGGCAGGGCGGAGAGGTTGCCCATGGCGACGCTAATTTCCTCGATTTCCGTAATGGACAGGTGCCCCGTGCGGAGTTTGTTGCTCTCGACGCGGGCCTCGCTGGCCAAGAGTCGCATAACCAACTGTTCCTTGGACATTTCCAAGCTAAAAATGGCCACCGGCAGGTTAATCTTCCTAGCAATATTGGCCGCCATACTCAGCCCCAGCGCCGTTTTGCCCATAGAAGGGCGCCCCGCTAGGATGATTAAATCCGCCCGTTGGAAGCCGCCAGTCATGGCGTCTAGGTCGTAGAAACTGGTTTCCACCCCCGAGGAACCGGTTTTTTGGTGCAGTTTTTCCAGTTCCGCAAAGGTCTGAATTAGGGTTTCCGCAATGGGCACCAGTCCCCCCTGGGGGCGCTTTTGGGTCAGGCGAAAGATTTTTTGCTCCGACTCGTCGAAAACCGTCTCTAGCTCCAGAGTCGTATCGTAGCCCAGTTCCACGATTTCGTTGCCGGCGCCGATCAACTGCCGCCGTAGGTATTTATCCATCACCAGGGACGCGTACTGGTCGATATTCACCGCCGAGACGGTCTGCTCCAACAGTTGGGTCAGTTTGGTAATGCCGCCAATGGCCTCAAAAAGATGGTGATCCTGCAACCAAGCGCTCACTGTCATCACGTCCGTTGGCTCGCTCTGGGCGTGGAGCGCCAAAATGGCTTGATAAATGGAGCGGTGCGCTTGAACGTAAAAAGCCTCCGCCACTAGACTATTCGCCACTCGCCCTAGGGCGTCGGGGTCGAGAAGCAATCCCCCTAAGACGGCCTCCTCGGCTTCAATATTTTGGGGCGGCAAACGGGGGGAGACGGACATGGGGAAGAAAGTTGGGCTAATGCTCCGGCTTGAACAACCGGCAGGTCAAGATTCTGAAAAAGATCATCTCCCGAGCGCCGGCTCGGCGGAAGGAAGGGAGATGTCCAAAGGGACTGCGATCCACATTAAAGATTAACTTGTCGTAAAAGAGCCATTCCCCCTTTTTGCGCCAACCCACCAGTTCGGCGAATTTTTTATAGGTGTCGTAATCCTCCTCCGGCGCTACGCCCCCACAGTCCAGCCAGAGTTGGGTCTGCACCGAAAAGCCGAATTGCCCCTGACTATAGTGAACCCAAAGTCGGTCGATGGTGGCTAAATCTTCGCAGGGAAAGTTGTCGAGATCCTCCCGGGAGAGCCAGCCCTTCTGAGTTTGATTCGCCGCGGCCAACAATACCCGGGCCGTTTCCTGGTCGGCCCGCTTCCATTGCTCCTGGGCGAGGTAACTCCGCAATAACCGGTAGTCCATACCGCCGGCGCTGATCAGGGGCGGACTGTCGGGGTAATTTTCGTCCCCTAGGCTCGCCTCCAGCTCCGGGGTTATCTCCGGTTCCGGGGATGGGGGCTTGAGATCGGCGCTAGAGCGGCGCCGTTTGGATTTGTCGGCGTTACTCGGATTTTTGTCGCGGAAAAGTTTTTTGAACATTCGGGACTAGGCGGTGTTTTTTCGTTAGTTTAGGACTCTACGTCTTAGGCGGGCGGTAGCCCGAGGCAAGAATTAGGCTATAGTCTAGGGGGAAATAGACAATTCGTCCACAGTAACTAGGGCGCTGTTGACAAAGAATAAATACCTAGACCCTAAGAGCTAAATACTTAGATGAGCCGAGAACGTCCAGTTTTAGCAAGACGACCTTGGGCGCAAACGCGAAAATTCTGAGAGAATGGGGCGTAAGGGAGCTAGTTTAGGGGGTCGTTCTCCAGACCCCGGTTAAGGAGGGCATTTTGTCGCATACTTTTTTGCTGGAAGCGGGGCGCTGGAACATTGAGGGTCAGTGGCTAGAGCGCAATCAGCCGCCCCTACCCGTCAAGGGTAAATCCATGGTGGCCTGGAATCAAGAAAACTGGTTTACAATGGTGACCAAATTGGTGTTCCCCGACAGCGAGCGCCCAGGTATTTCCTTCCAGTATCGGGGACGTCTCAGCGGGGAAGAACGGCAATATACCTATGTTCTTCAACATAGTCAACTGGGTCGAGTGGAGGGAGAAGGGTGGATTTCGACCCAATCGATTATTCAACGCTATTGGGTCCTGGGGGATCGACAGCGCCGGAGCGGCTTTGAGACCTTCAATCGTCTCAACGACGACGAGTATCATTTTGCCAGCGGTATTCTGGCGGGCCACTATCTCACTAGCGCCATGGAAGCGCGTTTTCAACGCCAGTCCTAATCGCTGTCCTAACTTTTCTAGAATAACCGTTGCTCCCTATGACTCCCGATTCTCGACACCGTCGTTTGTTGGCCAACCGCTACCAATTGCTGGAATTGGTGGGAAGCGGCGCTATGGGTCAGGTCTACCGCGCCGAAGATAAACTGTTGGGGGGGGTGACGGTGGCGGTCAAATTTCTCTCCCAAGCGCTCCTTAATAATCGCATGAAGGAGCGCTTTGAGCGGGAGGCCACCATTTCGGCGCTGTTGGGGGAAAAGAGCATCCATATTGTGCGGGTGCGGGACTACGGTTTGGACGAGAAGGAGATTCCTTTCTATGTGATGGAGTTTCTACAGGGAGAGAGCATCAGCGACATTATCAAATACCGCCCCGTATCCGTGGAGCGTTTTTTAAAAATTTGCCGCCAAATTTGCTTTGGGCTGGAGTGCGCCCATAAAGGAATTTTATTTCAGGGGGAACTCTGTCCCATTGTCCATCGGGACATTAAACCCAGTAATATTTTATTGATTCAAGACGCGGCGCTGGGGGAATTGGTCAAGATTTTGGACTTTGGCATCGCCAAATTAGTGCAATCGGAAGAGTCCCAAACCCAGGCTTTTATGGGAACCCTGGCCTACTGCTCCCCGGAACAGATGGAGGGCAAAGAACTGGACAACCGCTCCGATATCTACAGTTTCGGCATTATGATGTACGAGATGTTGACGGGAGAAATGCCCCTATTCCCCGAAAACTCTTCCTTTGGCGGCTGGTACGAGGCCCATCACCACACCAAACCCCAGCCTATCCACCCCAGCCATCGGGTGCCGAAGTCTGTGGAAGATCTGATTATGGCTTGCCTGGCCAAGTCTCCCAAAAATCGGCCCCAGGTGATCGACGAAGTTCTCAAGGCGCTGGAAGCCATCGAGACGGAACTAACGCAAGCTAAAGCGCCGGCGCCCTTCCCCGATCCGGAAAACTCCCAGCCCACGATGATCGCCCCCCGGGGAGCCGCCAAGGAAACCCGTTCCGGCTTAACGGCCATGGAACTCTGTCGGCAGATGACCTGGCCCAAGGATAAGCCAGTGCAAAAAATCGTCTTTCCCCATATTCTCAAAGCCGCGGAGGGCCCCTTCGCCAGTTTATGGGTGATGTTGGATCAGAAGGATATTTTGACCCGCATGACCAGCATCCGCTACAACCAATTTCTGTTGATGACCTCCCCCCACCCCATGATCCTCTGGATCACGGTGCTCTATCATCGGGACTACGGCGCTCGTTGGTTGCCCTGCTATTTGGATCTGAAAACGTCGTCGGGTCAACGTTTCGCCAGTTTGTTGGGAGAAACGGGCAACTATTCCCTCCTCTTTTTCGCTTTGGAAAAACCCGCGGCCTGTCAACAAGTCTTAACCGCGACGGTGGCGCCGAATCAGTGCAAACTGCTGAAGGAGTGGGCCATCACCAGCAATTCCATGGAGGGGGGTAAACCCCAGGTGACCAAGCGTCTCCTCAAGCAGGAGCTAGAAAAGCTCAAGCCCAAAATCGAAGCGAAATTGGCTCAGGTCAAGCCTTCCTTTAACAAAGAAGTGGCGGGGCTTTAACGGCGGCCTAATCCTGACCTTGCCGATAGCTCCAGAGGGTGTTTTGCAACAGCATCGCCACCGTCATGGGCCCGACGCCGCCGGGCACCGGGGTAATGTGGCTGGCTAACGGCGCCGCCTGCTCAAAGGCCACGTCCCCTACCAACTTGCCTTTGCCGTCCGCCGTTTCCACCCGGTTAATGCCCACGTCCACCACGACGGCGCCGGGTTTAATCATCTCCGCGGTAATAAATTCCGGTCGCCCGATGGCCGCTACTAAAATATCCGCCTCTCGGGTCAGTTCCCCTAGGTTTTGGGTGCGGGAATGGGCCACAGTCACCGTGGCGTTTTCCTCCAACAACATTAAGGCCAAGGGTTTGCCTACCAAAATACTGCGCCCCACCACCACGGCCCGTTTACCCTTTAATTCCACGTCGTATTCCGCCAACAAGGCCATCACCCCGGCGGGGGTGCAACTCCTCAAGCCTGGCTCTCCCCGCACAAGACGGCCCAAATTGAGGGGATGGAGACCGTCCGCGTCTTTGTGGGGCGCGATGGTATGGAGGAGCGCCGCGGAGTCCAAATGGGCGGGCAGGGGCAGTTGCACTAAAATACCGTCCACCCTGGGGTCTTGGTTGAGGGCTTCGATCTCCGCCGTCAGCGCCGCCTGGGAGGTGTGGGCCGGAAACTGGCGCCCGAGGGAAACCATACCGATTTTTTCGCAGGCTTTTTCCTTATTGCGGACATAGACGGCGCTGGCGGGATTATCTCCCACCATCAACACCGCCAACCCCGGCGCTCGCCCCCGACTCGGCGCCAGTTGAGCGATCTCCGCTTGAAGATTGCGCTGAATTTTTTGGGCTAGGGCTTTGCCGTCTAGGAGTTGGGTCATAGTGATCGTCGCATCGGGGCTTTTGTTAGCTTAGCGCCGCCAATCCCCGTCGGGTTAATCGTCCCATGATCGGCGCCGCGCATCGGTTGGCGAGGATCCAGCGGCGCTAGTTAACCGAATTTTTGGGAAACCATAAGATTTTTGAATCCTAAAGCGGCGCTTCATAGAAGAAAATGAGGGAATTCTGTCGTAAAAGCAACGGTTAAGCCAAAAGGGGGTCATGTTAGAAGCGCTAGTTCTACTCACCATTCTGTTGGGGTTTCTGGGGACCCTCTGGAAACAAAACCTGATTATGAAAATCTTGGCCATGGACATCATGAGCGCCGGGGTGGTGGCCTATTTTGTGGCGGCGGCGGCCCGGCCGGGGTTGCTGACGCCGATTCTGGTGAAGGATCCCGCCCAAGCCTACGCTGATCCCGTGCCCCAGGCGGTGATTTTAACGGCCATCGTCATTGGTCTGTCCATTCAGGCGCTGATGCTGGTGGGCGCCATGAAACTCTCCCAAAACCATCCCACCTTGGAAGTGGGGGAAATTGAGCGGGTTAACGCGCCATGATCCTGCTGACCCTGCTCTGGCTGACGCTCCCCTTTGGCGTGGGCTTTACCATTTATCTTTTGCCCCGCTTTAAGCGCTCCCTCGGCGTTCTGGGGGGCTTAGTCTCCCTAGCCTATTCCGGCTACCTGGCCCGACTGCCGGCGCCGGTGACCTTGACCCTGGTGGATGACTTTGGGGTGACGTTAATCCTCGATTCCCTAGCGGCCTTTTTTATCCTCACCAACGCCTTAGTAACCCTGGCGGTGGTGGCTTACTGTTGGCAAAGCGAGCGGGGGCCGTCCTTCTACGCCCAGACCTTGATTCTCCACGGTAGCGTTAACGCCGCCCTGATCAGCGCCGATTTGATTAGCCTCTACGTGGCGCTGGAGGTGATTAGTATCGCCGTCTTTTTATTGCTCGCGGATAGCCGGGGCGACCGGGCGCTCTGGGTGGGCATTCGCTATTTATTTGTCAGCAATGTGGCCATGCTTTTTTACCTAGTGGGCGCCATGCTGGTCTATCAAACCCATCATTCCTTTGCCTTTCAGGGTCTAGAGGGCGCCCCGGCGGAGGCCTGGGCCTTGATTTTGATGGCGCTTTTAGCTAAGGGCGGCGTGTTTACCCTCGGCTTTTGGCTCCCCCAAACCCACGCTGAAGCGGATGCGCCGGTGTCGGCGCTGATGTCGGGCGCAGTGGTCAAGGCGGGGGTGTTTCCCCTGGTTCGTTTGGCGTTACTCATCGAGGACGTCAATCCCCTGATCCGGCTCTTTGGGGTGGCGACGGCGCTGATGGGGGTCGTCTATGGCGTTTTTGCCTTGGACACCAAAAGAACCCTAGCCTGGAGCACCGTTTCCCAGATGGGCTTTCTGCTAGCGGCGCCGCCGGTGGCGGGATTCTACGCCTTGACCCACGGACTGGTAAAAGCCTCGCTTTTCCTCGTGGCGGGGCGTCTCCCCAGTCGGCGCTTTAGCGACTTGCGGGAAACGGGGATTCCCCCTTCCCTCTGGTGGCCCGGCGCCGTCGCCGCCTTTTCCATCTCCGGCTTTCCCCTCCTCTCCGGTTTCGGCGCCAAGGTCTTAACCCTGAAAACCCTTTTACCCTGGCAGGAGGTTGGCATGAATCTGGCGGCGCTGGGCACCACCATTATTTTTGCCAAGTTCATTTTTTTGCCTCGCCAGTCCCAGGAGAAAACGAAACAAACGACGGGGTTTTGGACGGCGCTGACCCTCCTCCTCGGCGCCCTTATCCTGGCTAACGCCGTTTACTACGACGCCTACACCCTCGAAAATATCCTCAAACCCTTGGGCACCATTGCCCTGGGCTGGATTTTATACTGGGGAATTTTTCGGCGCTGGAGTCTGGTGTTTTCCCGAGCGCCGGAACAGTTTGAACACCTTCTCGGCGCCATGACGGTAATGTTAATGCTCTTATTTTGGCTAGGGTGGTCTCGATGGGAACCTTTATTTTAAGACTGGGCCTGTGGCTACTGCTCACGGCAAATCTGGGGTTAGGCAACGTCCTCTTCGGCGCCGCCCTGGCGCTTCTGCTTCCCCGTCCCTTCGCCGGACGGTTAAGCCCCCGGCAACTGCTTCAAAGTTTGGGGCGCCTCCTCTGGGCCCTACCCCAGGCCTACGGCGAAGCCCTGGAGATGCTCCGCTTCCCCCACCGCCGCGAGCGCCGCGCCTGGGAAGAGAGCCAAGCCCAGGGGCGTCCGGCGCTGGTGTTTTTGGATATTTTTCTGATCACCTTTACCCCCAAAAGTTTAGTCCTTCAGGAGCGGGAAGGACGTTACGAAGTCCATTACCTAGACAGGGGGCGCCAGTGAATATCGTCTTAAACCTAACCCTATCGGCGCTGTTGGCCATTTCCCTGATTCCCCTCTACCGGGCTTGGCGGAGCGAGGACATTTGGCTCACTTTAACCGCCTTCGCCAGTTTCGCCAGCAAGACCAGCATTTTAATCCTAGTCTTCTCCGTGCTTCGGGACGATTGGATGCTCGGCGTCGTGGGGGTGATCATCCTCAGCGTCGGCAACGCCGGCATTATGCTCTTGGCCCAAATTTTACGACGCTTGGAGGGAGAGCCGTGATTGAGTTAGCCAGTAGTTTTTACCTAGTCGTCGGCGTCCTCTTTTGGTTTTTGGGGACCCGCACCCTCCTCAAGGTGCGCCCTGTCCTCGTCCATCTTCATTACCTCTCCATCGCCGACACCCTTGGCTCCCTCAGTATTGTCTTTGGCTTGCTCTTCCTCCGACCCAAAGAATGGCCCCTGCTGGTCTTAGCCATGATTTCCTTGGCGCTCTGGAACACCCTGCTGGGCTACGTTATCGCCTACGGGGCATCAGGTATCAGTTATCAGGTATCAGTTATCAGCTATCAGGTATCGGATGACAGCTATCAGGTATCAGATAACGAAAGTAAGAGGTCAGAGGATTGATTGGAAAGCTAAAATCTTGGCTTTAAGCTTGTCCTTCCCTCGAACCCACACCGCCGCTTTCACTGATAACTGCTCACTGTTCACTGTTCACTGCTTACTGATGACTGATTTTGCCATTCTCTTGATTGCGGCGCTGGTGCCCCTGACCTCCGGGTTAACTCTCCTCCAAACCAATCCCTACCGGGCCCTGATTTTGCGGGGGATAGTCGGCGCCGCTTCGGCCCTGCTCTACGCCGTCCTCGGCGCCGCGGACGTGGCCCTAACGGAGGCGCTGGTGGGGACTCTGCTGGCGGTTCTGCTCTACGCCATTACCGTGCGCTCTTCCATGGCGGCCCGTCTGGGGGTTTGGGCGCCGGAAGTGGCTCACATTCCCCTAGAAACCCTGCGACAGGGGTTAGCGCCGGCTCACCTACGGTTAGAAGTGCTGACTTACTCCGATTTAGCGAGTTTAGAAACCGCTTTAGAGACCCAAAAAATTCACGGTCTTTATCGGG
>JAYKIZ010000276.1:0-5815 GCA_035285965.1 Cyanobacteriota bacterium
CTAAAGCGTCAATATGAATCAGCCCATTGTCAACGAGCAAAATCGTCCCGACACGCCCCGGAAGGGCGTTCAAAAAATTCGCACGATTATTGAGGGTTTCGACGAGATTACCCACGGCGGTTTGCCCATCGGACGCACGACCCTGGTCAGCGGCACCTCCGGCACAGGGAAAACGTTACTGGCAGTGCAGTTTCTTTACCACGGCATTCTCCATTTCGATTATCCAGGTCTGTTTATCACCTTTGAAGAATCCCCCACGGATATTATCCAAAACGCCTATAGTTTCGGTTGGGATTTACAACACCTGATCGACGACGGCAAACTCTTTATCCTCGACGCCTCTCCGGACCCCGAAGGACAGGAAGTGGTGGGGGGCTTCGACCTTTCGGCGCTGATTGAGCGGATTCAATACGCCGTGCGTAAGTATAAAGCCAAATTAGTTTCCATTGATTCGGTAACCGCCGTTTTTCAACAGTACGACGCCGCCTCTGTGGTGCGGAGAGAGATTTTTCGCCTGGTAGCCCGCCTTAAACAACTTCAGGTGACTTCCATTATGACCACGGAACGGGTGGAAGAGTACGGGCAAATCGCTCGCTTTGGGGTGGAGGAGTTTGTCTCTGATAACGTGGTGATTTTGAGAAACGTTCTCGAAGGGGAACGGCGCCGGCGAACGGTGGAGATTCTCAAATTGCGGGGCACCACCCACATGAAGGGCGAGTATCCCTTTACCATTACCCACGACGGCATTAATATCTTCCCCCTCGGCGCCATGCGTTTAACTCAGCGTTCCTCCAACGCCCGTATTTCCTCGGGGGTGAAAACCCTAGACGAAATGTGCGGCGGCGGTTTCTTTAAGGATTCCATCATTCTGGCCACCGGCGCTACGGGGACGGGTAAAACCTTACTGGTCAGTAAATTCCTCCAGGAAGGTTGCCGTCAGGGAGAGCGGGCCATTTTATTCGCCTACGAAGAATCCCGGGCCCAACTTTCCCGCAACGCCTTTTCCTGGGGTATTGATTTTGAGGAAATGGAGCAGAAGGGGTTATTAAAACTACTCTGCACCTATCCCGAATCCGCGGGTTTGGAAGACCACTTACAAATGATCAAATCGGAAATCTCGGAGTTTAAGCCCTCCCGCATCGCCATCGACTCCCTCTCGGCGCTGGCCCGGGGCGTCACCAACAACGCCTTCCGGCAGTTTGTCATCGGGGTGACGGGCTACGCCAAACAGGAGGAAATCACCGGCTTTTTCACCAACACCACCGACCAATTTATGGGCGCCCACTCCATCACCGAGTCCCATATTTCCACCATCACCGACACCATTATCATGTTGCAGTACGTGGAGATTCGCGGGGAAATGTCCAGGGCGCTGAACGTCTTTAAAATGCGGGGATCTTGGCACGACAAGGGCATCCGGGAGTACAGCATCAGCCACGAGGGCGCCGACATTAAGGACTCCTTCCGCAACTACGAGCGCATCATTAGCGGCTCCCCCACCCGGGTCAGCGTCGATGAAAAATCGGAACTGTCTCGCATTGTCCGGGGGGTGCGGGATAAAGCGCCGGAAGAGTAGAGGTTAATCCGTTAAGGCTTTTCCTCCGCCTCCATTTTCTTGCGGGCCGCCTCCGGCAGATCGATAAAGACCCGTTGTCCCGGCTCTAGCCCTGAGAGAATCTGGGTTTTACTGTCCAGCACCAGCCCCACCGTCACCGGCGCGAATTGGGGGTTATTTTCTTCGTCCGGCGTCATCACCCCGGTCTCTCCGTTTTTGGTGACGATGGCCACCGTGGGCACCGTCACGGCGCTGTTTAACGGCTCTCCCTGGAAAGTGACATCCACGTTCATTTTCGAGCGCAATTTATCTTGTCCCGTCATCAGCGCCACCACCACTTCAAAGGAGGTGACGTTATTTTCCACAATGGCTTCCGGCGCGACCCGAATCACCTTCCCCTGGAAACTTTGGTTGGGGTAGGCGTCCGCTTGAATCATGACGGGTTGGCCGACCTTGAGAGCGCCGACGTCCACTTCGGGAACTTTGGCCACCACTTCTAGCCCCCTGGCGATGGAGAGAATGGAGGTAGAGGTGGCGGACGCCGTGGTGGAGGCCGTTGTTGTCGGCGTGACAAAAGCGCCGACGGAGGCGAAACGCTGGGTGACAATGCCGGGGAAGGGCGCGACGATATAGGTGTCTCGGTACTGAATTTTTGAGCGCTCCAGTTGGGCCTGGGCCGCTTCGGCGCCGGCCTTGAGGCTAGCCAATTCCGCTTTAGCGGTGGCGGCCCGTCTTTGCAGAGCGGCCTCCTGACCCTTGAGTGCCTGCTCGGTTTCCAGAATCGCGCCTTGATTTTGTTGAATTTCCTGTTGGATTTGCCCCACCTCCGGGGAGGCGGTGGTTTTGGCCTGCTCCAGGCGCTGGAGCGCCGCGGCTAGATCCGCCTGGGCGGTGTAGAAATCGTTCAAAAGTTCGTCAAAGCGATCCTGGGAAATGGCTCCTTCTTCCAGCAGACTTTGGTTCCGTTTGACCCGGCTCTGGGCCAACTTGAGACGAGATTCGCTGGCCCTAGCCTGGGCCGCTAGTTGGTCGATATCTCCGGGAATGCGGGTCTGGACTTCCTTGAGGCGGGCTTGGCTCCGTTGCAGTTGGGAGCGGGCCTGGGCGATGCGGGTTTTGGCTTGGTTGACCTCGGCTTGCAGTTGGTTCAACTCCGTCGGAATTTTCATTTCCGCTTCCCGGAAACGAGCGATAGCTTCCTGCAATCGAGCTTGGGACTCCATGCCGTCCGCGAAGGCTTCCTGGTTTTCCATCACCGCTAGACGCTGTCCCTGTTGAACCCGGTCTCCCTGTTCCACAAATAGGCGCACAATGCGCCCCGGCGTCTTGGGGCTGATATTGACCGTCTGCACTGGCTGAACCACGCCGTTGGCCTCGATTTCCACCGTCAGGGTCTCCTGGGTAGCCGCCACAGTGTATTTTTCCAAATCAGACGGCGCGCCGGAGGATTGAGCCAAACGATAGGTCAACCCCCCCACCGCTAAGATCCCCGCGCCGAGCAGTCCTAAAATCCAAGGTAGGGGGCGCTTGGGAGCGCCGAAAAGGGGACGTTGCATAGCCAAGGGAGCGAGAAGGGAAAAAAGGGAATAGTCCCTATCCTACCGTTTAAAATTGTTAAGCGCCGCTGACAGTCCTCCGTTACAGGCGATTCGCCGCTAAGCCAGTCACCCCGTTCAGATTAGCCTCACGGTTATCATGGACGGCTATCCCCAACCCTAATTCTTTATCCCTGATGTCCAATAATCTTCCCGATCCGATTATTATCCAACCGATTAGCAACCTTACTGTTAGGGTTAACTCAGCGGATACCGCGCTTAATTTAAGTAATTATTTCGACGATCCGTTGACAACGGGAAAAGTGGCTCGTTTTAACCTAGCGTCGGTTAATTTAACCCCTACGACCACAGGAACCCTGGGGAACGGAGTGATCAATGTTGTCCTCTTTGACCAAGCGAACCAGGGAGCGCCGTTAACGGTTCAAAACTTCCAAAACTACGTTAATAGCAATCGCTATACCAACTCCTTCATTCATCGCTCTATCCCTAACTTTATCATTCAAGGCGGCGGCTATACCTATAATAACGGCGCTTTAGGGACAATTCCGAGCAACGCCCCTGTTCAAAACGAATATAGCCCTCTACGCTCTAATACTCGGGGCACCATCGCCATGGCTAAGCTTGGCAACGATCCCAATAGCGCCACGAGTCAATGGTTTTTTAACTTAGCGGATAACTCCAGCAATTTAAATAATCAGAATGGGGGTTTTACCGTCTTCGGTCAAGCCCGTAGCGCAAGCGATTTAGCCACTATCGACGCCATTGCCGCCGTGCCGGTTTACAATGCGGGCGGCGCTTTTACAAATCTTCCCCTCACACAAAATTTTATTAGCGACAGCAATTTTATTCGTTTCAGTAGCATCACCATTAGTCAGCAAGCGGAATTAAGCTTTTCGATTGTTGGCAATACCCGTCCGACCTTAGTGGCTCCCTCTATTACGAATAATCAGCTGAGCCTTGACTATCTTCCTAACCAAGTCGGCAGCGCAAATATTACTGTTCGAGCTACAAATCTTTTTGGAGAAACTATTGACTATACCTTTACCGCTAAGGTTTTGCCGACCCTCAGCGTCAGCGCGAATCAAACCGTTGTTGAAGGCTTGACCAATCCTCAAACAGTCAGTTATACGGTCACTCTTTCTAATGCCAGTAGTGAAGTCGTGACCGTTAAGTACGACACGAGTAATGGCGCCGCTCAAGGCGGTTTAGATTATACTCCGGTCAACGGAACCCTAACCTTCAATCCCGGCGTCACCAGTCAAGTCATCAACGTTCCCATCCTCAATGATTCCCTCAGCGAAAGTAATGAGAGCTTTAACTTGACTTTAAGCAACCTCGTCAACGTTCTGCCCGGCGCTAAAATCGTGGCGACGACAACCCTGACGGATACCCTCAACTCCGCCGTCACCACAACCCTACCCGCCAATGTTGAAAATTTAAGTTTGACGGGAACAACGGCTATTAACGGTACGGGCAACGCTCTCAAAAACAAGATCGCTGGTAATGCCGGCGCTAATATCCTCAACGGCGGCGCCGACGCCGACACCCTAACGGGAAACGGCGGTAACGATATCTTTGTCTTTCGCTTCGGGGAATCCACCGTTACGGCCTTGGATCGAATTACGGATTTTGCTATCGGCGCCGATAAGATTGACCTGCTCACCCAGGGCGGCGGAGCGCTGAATAAACCGGCGGCCTTCACCCGGGCCGCGGATAGCGCCGCGACCAATATCAACACGATTGTGAACAACGTCTTCGCCGACGCCAACGGCGCCCAAGCCGGGAATCAAGCTTTGGGAATTAACCGGGCGGCGTTGGTTAAAGCGGGCGCCTCGACTTACTTAATGGTTAACGACGGCGTCGCGGGTTTCCAAAGCGCCAATGATTTGGTGATTAACCTCACCGGCTTTACCGGCGCTCTTCCGGCGCTGGGTTCTATTCCCGTGAACAATTTTTTCGTTTAGGGCTTTCGCCGGAGAATTGCGGCGGAAAATAGGGAGCTGGCGCCAGGGCAAGGGATTCGACCCTGACAACCAGGGCGCCATGCCCGCGGCCCCGCCTCCTTTGCTCCCCGCCGTACTGGGTTAGGCTATTTTATTTCAACCCCTCTAGAAAGATTTGGCGCTTCTTGTTCGGCGCCGCGGCTAGTTCCGCCTCAGCGGCGGCTTTTCTAGCTTCATGCTCTCCAATTTCTGCTAGCACAGCTTGCTGATCAGGAATTGACGGCACCGGTATTTCCAACGGGCGTAGAATTTCAAGGTTGATATTCTTTTGCGCAAGCGCAGGAGCAGAGGCATTGAGTTGCTCTTTGTGTCGTCGCATCATTAATTCTAGGAATTTAGGCAAGATTTCATTATTTGGCATCAAGCCCACAATACTATCAGTAAAACAGGCCGGATAATCGAGTAGTGCTGTATCTCCTATGTTGGCGGCAATTGTCACTAACACTACGGGTGGCTCAAACAAACGACTAACTTTAAAGCCTTCTTCGTTTAGTGTTTGTTTGTAACCGGGCTTGCCGCCGCGTGCGTGAACAACGTCAGCAGTTTGAAGAAAAGGATAGGGCCCATCAAAAAAGCGTGGATCATTGCGGGGGCGATGGGTAAAACGTCCTCTCTGTAGCACACAAATTTTGTGCAAAGGTTTATGCTCAACCCCCTCAAATGATTGCGTTACAACAGCGCCGATTGCCTGCTCCGCATCG
>JAYKIZ010000277.1:0-5114 GCA_035285965.1 Cyanobacteriota bacterium
CCTGTCCCGATATCCAGATTAACTTTAGCTCCGGTATTCCCGGTTTTCCGCCCCCGGAATACGCCCAGATCATCGACGGCCCCTTTTCCATCTTTGTCCCCATCCTGATCCAAGCCCAGAGCCGGGGCGAGGTGAAACTCCGCTCCAGCGATCCCCTAGCGCCGCCCACCATTGATCCCAAGTACCTGAGCCATCCCCAGGATTTGCAAACCTATCTCCGGGCGATTGAACTCTGTCGGGAAATCGCCGGAACCTCCGCCTTCAGTCCCTTTAACGACGGCGAAATCGCCCCCGGCGCTCTCAACGGCGACGAAGCCTACGTCCGCAAATACGCGGAAACCATTTGGCATCCCGCCGGTACCTGTCGGATGGGGAACGACGACCTAGCGGTGACGGACGCTCAACTGCGGGTTCGGGGTCTGGAAAATCTGCGGGTGATGGACGCCTCCATTATGCCCAACGTCACCAGTGGCAATACCTACGCCCCCTGTGTGATGATTGCCGAAAAAGGCGCCGATCTGTTAATCAAATAGCAGATATAGCGGCATTCTTTCAACAGAGGGACTTTGCTCCCCTTCTCCCAGAATTGGGAGAAGGGGCTGGGGGATGAGGGCAAGCCGCTATATCAGATGAAGTATCCTGAGCGAAGTCGAAGGATACTCAACCTTAAAAATCAGCCTGTTTTGTTTCTTTACTTTCAAGGAGTTAACCCGTGTCTAAAAAAATCCTAGTCATCCTCTCCGAATGGGGCTATTGGGGCGAAGAATTGGTCGGCCCCTACGACGTCTTGCTAAAAGCCGGTTACAGTTTCGATTTCGCCACCGCCAAGGGGCGCAAACCCCCGGCGCTTCCCCCCAGCATGGACGAGACCTATGTGGATCCGCCCCTGGCGAAGTGCGTCACCGACGCCCATTTTGCGAAACGGACAAAGGAGGTGGACGGCTCCGATTTACTGGCTAAGCCCATCAATATTTCCGAGTGGTTCCCGGCGATGCCCTATTTCAACAGCGCCAATTTTGGCCATGAACTGGAGGCTTACTACGCTAAACGGGATCAGGCTTGGAAAGAGCTGGAACAATACGCCGCCCTGCTGATGCCCGGCGGTTCCGGGCCCATGGTGGATATGGTTAACAACGAGCGAGTCCATGACATTATTCTCGGTTTCCTCGCTCAGGATAAATTGATCGCCGCCGAGTGCTACTGCGTGACGGCGCTGGCCTTCGCTCGGGACTGGACTGACCGGAAAAGCATTATTTGGGGCAAACACGTCACCGGCCACGCTCGGGAGTACGACTACAAAGACGGCACCGGCTTCGCCCAGATGTACGGCTACGACGACCAGCCCATGAATACCTCCGCTAACTTCGGCCCTCCCTTCTATCCTTTGGAATACATCCTCCGGGACGCGGTGGGCCCCGAAGGTCAATACCACGGCGGCGTCGGTCATACCCTCTCCACCATTCTGGATTATCCCTTCCTCACCGGGCGCTCGACCCAGGATTCAACCCTGGTAGGGGAACTGATGGTGGAGGTTCTGGAAAAGGGTCTCCGGCGCTACGGCTGGTAAATCCGGCGCTTGAAATTGCGTAACCCCTTGATCCCCAGTTGGAGATTATCTTTAACTGGGGGTCTTTTTTAAACCCGAGTGGCCCGGTTAGCGCCGGCTTCCACTTCCCGCACTTTTTTGCCCCGCCAAAAGAGCCGCAGGGGGGAGCCTTTAAAACCCAGTTGTTTGCGAAACTGCCCTTCGATATAGCGCCGATAGTTTTCGTTAAAGCGTTTGGGGTCGTTGACAAAGAGGGCGATGGTGGGCGGTTGAGTCGAAACCTGGGTGCCGTAGTAGATTTTTCCCTGTTTGCCCTGACGGGTGGTGGGGGGAGAATGCCAACCCACCGCTTCCTGGATCACCTCGTTGATCACCGCTGTGCTGACCCGGCGCCGATGACTTTCCGCCGCAATGTCCACCAAATCGAGAATTTTTTGCACCCGCAACCCCGTTTCGGCGCTGACGAAGATCATCTCCGCCCACTCCATAAAGTACAACCGGGACATAAGTTCTTGTTGATGCTCGTAGATGGTGTAGGAGTCTTTTTCCACCGCGTCCCACTTATTGACCACTAGGATCACCGCCCGCCCGTCCTCAATAATCCGACCGGCTAACTTCAAATCCTGATCCGTGACCCCGTCTAGGACGTCGAGGACAAACAAAACCACGTCCGAGCGCCGGATGGCCTTGAAGGCTCGATTAATACTAAAAAATTCGGCGCCGTAGTCCACATTTTTCTTGCGGCGGATACCAGCGGTGTCGATCAGACGATAGCGGCGCTCGTTCCGCTCCACCACCATATCAATGGCGTCCCGAGTGGTGCCGGAAATAGGGCTGACAATGGCCCGATTCTCTCCGGTGATGGCGTTGAGGAGACTGGATTTCCCCACGTTGGGGCGCCCGATGATGGCCACCTTAATTTCCTCCGGCTCCGCGTCCTGGGAAATGGGGGGCAAGTAGCCGATCAGTTCGTCTAACAACTCCCCTGTGCCGCTCCCGTGAATGGCGGAGATGGGATAGGGTTCCCCCAGTCCCAATTCCCAAAACTGGGCGGCTTGGACAATGCCCTGCTCTGGGGATTCGCACTTATTAACCGCCAAAAGAACGGGAACGGATTGGAGGCGTAACCACTGGGCAATTTCCGCGTCGCTGGGGGTGGGGCCGCTCTGGCCGTCTACGACTAAAATGGCCGCCTCGGCCTCCGCCAGCGCCAAACTAGCCTGCTCCCGGATTTGGGGTAAAAATTCCGTATCGTCCTCAAACACTAACCCCCCCGTATCCACCACCTGAAACTCCCGGTCTTGCCAAAAAGCGGGACGGTAGGTGCGGTCCCGGGTGATGCCCGGCTGGTCGTGGACAATGGCTTGTTGATCCCCCGCCAGACGGTTGACTAGGGTCGATTTGCCCACGTTGGGGCGACCAATAATAGCGACGGTGGGCAGGGGCATAGGGAAAAATGCGATCAAGGAGTGATCATAACGGTAGCAAATTTTTTCTGCCCTTAACTCTCCGGCGCTAATTCTGGGCTTAACTTCCGGCGCTTTCGACCCAACCGAGGCTGATAGTAACCATTGGGTGCGGAAATAGTTGATTTTCGGGGTGCGTAAATCCGAACTATCTTCTTCTTTTGATCCTCCTGAGTTTTAGCTGCAACGGCGACCGTTAACTTCAAGCCCAAAGTTTGTAACCAGACATTGAGCCGATTTAGGGCTTCAGGGGAAAGCTTTTCAAGAATGTCCGCCAGTTCTTTTGCCTGGGTCTGATATTGTTCAGACGTCAAATTTTGCGAACCCAGCCCCTCTAGGACTTGCTGAAGAGCAAGCGTCAATAAGTCGGAATCAAAGCCATACTCGTCGCTTTCTAGATGGGTGTCCAGATAAACGCTGGCGTAGTCGAGATCCTTAAGAGATTCGATGAGGGAGTCCCGATAACTATCACTCTTTGACATGGTTGTTTTGTTGGTAGTCGCGCCAATAGCGTTGAGCAAGTTCAATATCTCTGGTTTGTGTCTTTTTATCGCCTCCACAGAGGAGCAAAATGATGGTTTTCCCCATTTGCGCAAAGTAAACGCGGTACCCTGGCCCGTAATCTATGCGCAGTTCATAAACACCTCTGCCGACTGGCTTATAGTCCCCTAGATTACCCAGCGTAACACGGTCTAATCGTTGAGCGATTCTCGCTTTAGCCTTGAGGTCTTGCAAGGAGTCAAGCCATTGAGCAAAGGGAATTCTACCGTCCTCTGCGATATACCGTCGAATTTCTCTGGATTCAGTCCCCATATTAGAATAACCGTGGTAAACTTGGCGCCATGACTCCCAGCGCCGAACCCTTGATTATTGCCGAGCAGGTGGAAAAATGGTTTGACCAGTTCCATGTCTTGCGGGGCGCCAATTTAACGGTGCATCGTCAGGAAGTTGTGGTGATTATGGGTCCCTCCGGGTCGGGAAAATCCACCTTTATCCGCACCTTTAACGCCCTAGAACCCTACCAAAAGGGTCAGGTGATTGTTGACGGCGTTCGCCTGGGGCAGGATTTGCGGGGGATTGAGACCATTCGTCAGGAAGTGGGCATGGTCTTTCAGCACTTTAACCTCTTTCCCCACCTATCCGTTCTCGATAATATTACTCTGGCCCCCCGCTGGGTGCGGCGCTATTCCCAGGAGCAAGCGGAAGCCATCGCCCTAGATTTGCTAGAGCGGGTGGGCATTTTACCCCAGGCCCATAAATTCCCGGCCCAACTTTCCGGCGGACAAAAACAACGGGTGGCCATCGCTCGGGCCCTAGCCATGCAACCGAAAATCATGCTTTTCGACGAACCCACCTCGGCGCTGGACCCGGAGATGGTGCGGGAGGTGTTGGAAGTCATGCGGGATCTCGCTCGGGGCGGCATGACCATGGTCTGCGTTAGCCACGAGGTGGGCTTCGCTCGGGAGGCGGCGGACCGGGTCGCCTTTATGGACGGGGGCGTTGTTTTGGAAACAGCAACTCCTGACCAGTTTTTTCAAAATCCCCAACATCCCCGGGCCCAACAGTTTTTGAACCAGATTTTGTTTTAGAGCCTAAAAAATCTGCCCGAGGAAATTGGCTCAGCTCATCAGCGACACTCTATTATAATAGGCAGGTATTTAAATACAGGGTCAATGAAAGCGGCTGAAATTCTCAAGGCCTATCAGCAAGGGCGCCGGGACTTCCGAGGGGAGTCCTTGCGGGGCTGTAATTTTGCACGGTTGGCTCAGAAGTTGCCTAACAGCCAGCTCCAAGGGGTGGACTTGAGCGGCGCCGACTTTAGCGGTTGCGATATTCGGGGCGCGAATTTCAGTTACGCCAATTTAACCGGGACGAAGTTTGAGCAGGCAAAAGCGGGGTTACAACAGCACTGGATGGTGATTTTATGGGTGGCTAGCTTGCTCTTAATCATTTTGGCCAGTTTGTTCTCGGCGCTAGCTGGAGCTTTAGTCCGTCAAATTGTCGGTTTCGGTTCCAGTAATGTGGCGAACCAAATTAATGTGGCGAGCCAAATCGGTGGCTGGGTAGCTCTGATCATGCTCCTGGGATTTATGATTGTTGCT
>JAYKIZ010000278.1:0-4670 GCA_035285965.1 Cyanobacteriota bacterium
CACCTCCCCAATACTTTCCATCGGCGCCGTCAAAGCCTATGATCGGGAAAATTTAACTTCCCGACAGTAGCGTGAAACTCATTTCCATCCTCGGCTCCACCGGCTCCATCGGCACCCAGACCCTTGATATTGTCCAGCGTTACCCGGATCAATTTAAAGTGATCGGTTTGGCGGCGGGGGGAAACGCGGATCTGCTCGCCCAACAAATTCGAGCCTTCCGGCCGGAAATCGCGGCGCTACGGGAGGAGTCGAGTTTGCCCCAACTGCAGGACGCCATCGCCGGTCTAGACCCCCAGCCGATTTTAGTGGCCGGAGAAAGCGGCGTAGCGGAGGTAGCCCGGTTCGGCGCCGCCCAGACCGTGGTGACGGGAATTGTGGGTTGCGCCGGGCTTTTGCCCACCCTGGCGGCCATTGAAGCCGGGAAAGATATCGCCCTGGCCAATAAAGAAACTCTGATTGCCGCGGGGCCGGTGGTTCTGCCCCTGGTGAAGGAGAAGGGGGTTAAACTTCTGCCTGCGGATTCCGAACACTCCGCTATTTTCCAATGTCTCCAGGGGGTTCCCGAGGGGGGACTGCGGCGGATTATCCTCACGGCCTCCGGCGGCGCTTTCCGGGACTGGTCGGCGGAGCAATTACCCTTTGTCACCGTGCAGGACGCGCTCAAACATCCCAACTGGTCCATGGGGCGCAAAATTACAGTAGATTCCGCCACCCTGATGAATAAGGGACTAGAGGTCATCGAAGCCCATTACCTCTTTGGGTTGGACTATGGCGCCATTGAAATTGTCGTCCATCCCCAGAGCATTATCCATTCTCTGATCGAGGTGCAGGACACCTCCATGTTGGCCCAGTTGGGTTGGCCCGACATGCGTCTGCCCCTCCTCTACGCCCTCTCTTGGCCCGAGCGCCTCTATACGGATTGGGAACCCCTAGATCTGGTTAAAGCCGGGAGTTTAACCTTCCGAGCGCCGGATCACGCCAAATATCCCTGTATGGAACTGGCCTACGCCGCCGGTCGAGCCGGGGGAGCCATGCCCGCGGTTCTCAACGCCGCCAACGAACAGGCTGTGGCGCTCTTTTTGGAGGAACGCATTGGGTATCTCGACATCGCTCGGGTCATTGAAACCGTCTGCGCCGAGTTTGAGCGCCACAACACCCAAACGCCCGATTTGGAGACCATCCTTGAAGCGGATCGCTGGGCCCGCCAAGCGGCGCTGGCGGCCGGCGCCAAAACCCCGGCTAAGGTTATGGTTTAGCTTGCCGCATCAGTTCCACAAATTGGGCGAAGAGATAGTCGGCGTCGTGGGGGCCGGGGCTGGCCTCCGGGTGGTATTGGACGGAGAAAAAGGGCAGGGTTTTATGGCGGAGACCCGCCACGGTTTGGTCGTTTAAGTTCAGGTGGGTGATTTCCACTTCGGCGCCGAGGGATTCCGGGGTCACGGCGAAGCCGTGGTTTTGGCTGGTGATCTCCACCTGGCGCTCCAGACCCGCGGGTTGGTTCAGCCCCCGGTGGCCGAATTTGAGCTTAAAGGTTTCGGCGCCGAGGGAAAGCCCAAGGATTTGGTGTCCCATGCAGATGCCGAAGGTGGGTTTCCGGGCCTCTAGAAGCTGAGTCACTAGGGCGACGCCCTCCGCCACCGCCGCCGGGTCGCCGGGGCCGTTGGAGAGGAAAATACCATCGGGGTTATGGCTCAAAATCTCCTCAAGGGAACTGGTGACGGGAACAACAATCACCCGACACCCGTAACTGGCCAGACGGCGAAGAATATTGCGTTTAACCCCAAAATCCACCGCCACCACCGTTAAGGGTTCCCCGGACGGCGCCGGCGCTGCGAATTCCCAAAGCGCCGGGGTTTTCTCCGTCCATTCGTAAGTCTGGGCGGTGCTCGCTTCCCGAGCTAGGTTGCGCCCCGCCATACTCGGCGTCGCAGACAGTTCTCGCAGAAGCGTTTCGGGGTCGAGGATTTTGCTGGAAATAGCGCCGTTCATAGCGCCGACGGAGCGCAGGCGCCGGGTCAAGGCCCGGGTGTCGACGCCGTAAATGCCCACCACCTGATGAGTCTGGAGATAATCCGGCAGGGATTGGACGGAGCGCCAATTACTAGGACGCCGGGTAATATTGCGGGCGACGACCCCTTTGATCTGAGGCGCCGGGGACTCTTCGTCCTCGGGATTAACGCCGGTATTGCCCAGTTCCGGATAAGTAAAGGTGACAATTTGCTCTCGATAGCTGGGATCCGTCAGGACTTCCTGATAGCCGGTCATGCCGGTGTTGAAGACCACTTCCCCAAAGGCGGTTCCGGTCTGGCCAAAGGAGTAGCCCCGGAAAACCGTTCCGTCCGCAAGGACGAGGAGCGCCGGCTGAGCCTCAGTGATGGGCATAGTAATATCTAGCAAAAACAATAAAGAGCAAATTTCAGGGCGTTTAGTCGGCGCTCTCCGCCAATCAGGGGAGATTTAGGGTTAGGATAGAAAACCCGACTGTCTGGAGGAGGAGCGGTTCCTGGCTAAATCGTCCCCATCTTACCAGACCCCTCCCGGAGTCTAGCCCCGATTGTGTCAAGTTGTCCTGATGGTACTACGCGCCCATGAGTCTTAAAAAATTAACCGATACGGATAAGGAACAAATCCTGACCCTCTATCGCCAGACCGCGGCCACTTCCTCCACCCTAGCGGAGCAGTTCGGGGTTAGCAACTCCACCATCAGCCGTTTGCTCAAAACTCATTTGGGAGAACGAGAATATGAAGATTTAATCCAACAAAAGCGCCTAACCCGTTTTCAAAAGAGGGACAGTCAACTCCCCATGCCCTTAATGGCGGAAGCGCCGGCGGTCGTCGCGGCCCAACCCCCGCTAACGGAAACCGAAAACCCGGCGCCGTCCCGAACCCGTCGGCGTCGCAGTTCCGCTTCCCGGGACGAAGCGGAGCTAGAGATCTTGGCGCCTAGCCCGCCTGTGGAACGGTTTACGCTCCCGGCTCCCCAAAAACGGACACCCCGACCGGCGCCGGCTTCCCCGCCCCCCCCCCCGCAAGATCCGGATCTGGGGGAAATTGTCAAGGATCTGGACGATGATTTTGAAGACGAAGAATTAGACGAGGAGTTGGAGGAGGACTCCGACGACCTCGATGAAGACTGGGGAGAAGAAGACGCCGATTTCGCTCCGGCGCTGGCGGAGGTCGTTAACGTGCAGGTCTTGCCCTTTACGGCGGCGGTTTTACCGCCCTCCTGTTATCTGGTGGTGGACCGGGTGGCGGAGTTGATTGTCCGGCCCCTGCGGGAATTTGCCCACCTAGGGATGATCCCGACCCAGGAAGACCAACAAAAAACCCTGCCCGTGTTTGATAACCACCGGGTCGCCCGGCGCTTTTCTAATCGAACCCAACGAGTCATTAAGGTGCCCGACAGCCGTTTGCTTCAGAAAACCTTGCCCCAACTACGGGATAAGGGCATTACCCGCATTTTCCTCGACGGTCAAGTCTATTCCTTGGATGGGGGGGGATGAACTGGCGTTTTCCCGCCCTTAACACCCAAAAAGGGATCCTAGTTCCGCTGGGATTTCCCTTGCTGTTTCTCAACGCCTGGCTGGCGCTAATTGTTTTAGATTATTTCCAGTCCGTCATTCGGATTTTTATCCTCGCCACCTTAACGGCCTTTATTCTGGGCTATCCGACCCGTTGGCTTCTGGCTCGTTTCCCCTTGACTCGCCCCCTAGCGGTTGTTTTCGTCCTCGTCGGCGCCGGTTTAATCCTAGGGGGGCTAGCTAGCGTTCTCATTCCCACCTTGATCGAGCAGGTGAATCAGTTTTTGCCCTACCTAGGCGAAACCCACCGTCAGGCCCTAGAGGGTCTAGAAGGCTGGTCTTTACAGTGGCGCTTGCCCGCCAATTTTAGGAGCTTAGCAGAGCAGGCGTCGGAAAAATTGCCAGACCAACTCCAGACGGTGTTAACCCAAATTCTCGGCCTAGCGGTCGGCGCCGCGGGAGGATTGCTAGAGGCGGGCTTTATTTTAGTGATTACGATTTATCTCCTTCTGCGGGGGGAGGAATTTTGGGACGGTCTTTATCGTTGGTTGCCCCGGCGCTGGCGCCAACCCCTGCGGGAGAGTTTGCGGCGGAGTTTTCAAAACTATTACATTGGTCAAGCCGCGGTTTCGTCGCTGTTGGGGGGCAGTTTGACCCTGGCGTTTACGCTCTTACAAGTCCCCTTTGGTCTTCTTTTTGGTCTCTTAGTGGGCGTCATGGCTTTCTTTCCCTTTGGCGGCGCTACGGGAATCATCCTGATTAGTCTAGCGGCGGCGCTACAAAGCCTCTGGTTAGGGGTAAAAGTATTGGCGGTAGCCACTCTTTTGGATCAACTTATCGAGAATATTCTAGCGCCGAAACTGTTGGGCAAATTTACCGGCATCCATCCCGTTTGGGTGTTGTTATCCTTGATGATTGGCGGACGGATCGCCGGACTGCTGGGGATTTTAGTGGCGGTGCCCCTAGCCGGCGCCCTTCAGGATTGGCTCAACGCCTACTACGCCCAACGGCGGGAAGACGGCGCGGTTAAGGAGGCGCCGTGAGCAGTCGGTTGTTAGTAAAACTTTAGTAATCTATGGAGAATAGGGAACTCGAATCCCTGACCTCTGCGGTGCGATCGCAGCGCTCTACCAACTGAGCTAATTCCCC
>JAYKIZ010000279.1:0-3187 GCA_035285965.1 Cyanobacteriota bacterium
CGTTGCTCAGGGACCACCCAGCGACGTTTGCCAGCGGCGACGACCTCGACTCCTTGGGCGGTGATATACAGAACGGTTTTGAGTGGTATCTAAGCTTAGAACGCTACCTCCCCCTTCATCCCTCAAAATCTACGAAACTACTGCACAGCAAAGCATACAGCTACCTGTAATCAACTTTTGTCAGTCAATCAGCCTTAGCGCCGAAACCCCAGCGCCGACACAGGCCTGTAACAAAACTTCACACTCCCGGCGCCGCTAGAGCCAGGGGAGTCATTAACGATACACTAAGCGAATGGGTTGGGGTCTTTGTCGAGGTTCCAACCCGACTGGTTCAACCGACCCCAGACCCCAGCGATTAAGGATTTTGCCCATGTCCGATCCCACCATTGAGTCTATCCTTCAGGAAAAGCGCCGTTTTTCCCCGCCCCAGAGCTTTAGCGACCAAGCCTATATCCGTAGCGAACGGGAGTACGAGCAACTCTACAGCAAAGCCGCCGCCAACCCGGAGCGCTTTTGGGGAGAACTGGCGGAGCAAGAGCTGCACTGGTTTAAAAAATGGGACAAGGTTTTGGACTGGCGGCCGCCCTTCGCCCAATGGTTCGTCGGCGGACAGATCAACATCGCCTACAACTGCCTTGACCGGCACCTGACCACCTGGCGCCGGAATAAAGCCGCCATTATCTGGGAAGGGGAGCCGGGGGATTCCCGCGTCTTAACCTATGGGGAACTGCACCGGGAAGTCTGTTTGATGGCCAACGTCCTCAAGGAACTGGGGGTGAAAAAAGGCGACCGGGTGGCCATTTACCTGCCCATGATCCCGGAGGCCGCCATCGCCATGCTGGCCTGCGCCCGCATCGGCGCTCCCCATAGCGTCGTTTTTGGCGGTTTCAGCGCCGAAGCCCTCCGGGACCGGTTAGTGGATGCCCAAGCCAAGGTGGTGATCACTGCGGACGGCGGTTTCCGTAAGGATAAAACCATCGCCCTCAAAGCTCAGGTGGATTTGGCGCTGGAGCACGGCGCGCCGTCGGTGGAAAAAGTGTTGGTGGTGGAGCGGACCAAAGAAGAAATGACCCTAACTCCGGGGCGGGACGTCCTCTGGCGAGAACTAAAAACCCAGGTCAGCGCCGATTGTCCGGCGGAGCCGATGGAAAGTGAAGATTTACTCTTTATTCTCTACACGTCTGGGAGTACGGGAAAACCCAAGGGCGTGGTTCACACCACTGGGGGCTATAACCTCTACACTCACATTACGACTAAATGGATTTTTGACCTTAAGGACACCGACGTTTACTGGTGTACCGCCGACGTCGGCTGGATTACCGGCCACAGTTATATTGTCTATGGCCCCCTCTCCAACGGCGCCACTGCGGTCATGTACGAAGGCGTGCCCCGCCCCTCCAATCCCGGTTGTTTTTGGGACGTGATTGAAAAATACGGTGTCAATATTTTCTACACGGCGCCGACGGCTATCCGAGCCTTTATGCGTCAGGGGGAAGCCTTGCCCCAAAGTCGAGACCTCTCTTCCCTCCGCCTTCTGGGCACCGTCGGGGAACCCATCAACCCGGAAGCTTGGATGTGGTATCACCGGGTCATCGGTCAGGAAAAATGCCCCATCGTCGATACCTGGTGGCAGACGGAAACCGGCGGCATTATGATTACGCCCCTTCCCGGCGCTTTGGGGACTAAACCCGGCTCCTGTTGTCGCCCCTTCCCCGGCATTGTGCCGGAGGTGGTGGATCTGGATGGAGCGCCGGTGACGGACGACCAGGGGGGGTATTTGGTGATCAAACAGCCCTGGCCCAGCATGATCCGCAACGTCTATGGCGACCCGGAGCGGTTCCGCCGCACCTACTGGGAGCAGATTCCGCCCCAGGACAATCAATACGTCTATTTTGCCGGGGACGGCGCTCGTCAGGACGAGGAGGGGTACTTCTGGGTCATGGGTCGGGTGGACGACGTCATTAGCGTGGCGGGGCACCGTTTAGGAACCATGGAAATCGAATCGGCGCTGGTCTCCCATCCTCTGGTGGTGGAAGCCGCGGTGGTGGGGCGCCCTGACGACATTACCGGGGAGGCGATTTTCGCCTTTGTGGTGCTGGACGGAAGCCAGTCCCCCAGCGCCGACTTGGCCCAGACTTTAAAAGAGCATGTGGTTCAGGAAATCGGCGCTATCGCCCGTCCTGGGGAAATTCGTTTTACCGACGCTCTCCCCAAAACCCGCTCCGGCAAAATTATGCGGCGCTTGCTCCGCTCCCTGGCGGCGGGGCAGGAGGTCAGCGGCGACACCTCTACCCTCGAAGACCGGACGGTCTTGGATAAACTCCGGGGCGGCGCTTAGACAGATCCCTGTACGGGACAAAAACTACACAACCCTTACTGAACAAGGGTTTTAACCGAAATTGCTGAACTCTTCACCACTTAATTTAGTACAAAAAAAGACAATGGACTTGAAAATTAGACAGAAAAGGGGTTTCCTAGAAGATGACTCTAATCCAAGAAACCCCATTGAAGCAAGCTCTCAAACCCTCATTCCGCAGGTTGATAAATAATTAACTGCATGGGTAGTAATAATACTTAACAGGGGGATCTGAAAGGTGAATAATGAGACAAAGTTCCTCATTGAGATTACTAATCTGCCATTCCCCGTCTAGGTTAACTTGGTGGATGCCCTGAAACTTCTGCATAATCCAGCGCCGGGCCGTAGGCGCTCTGGACTTCCGCTAAGGAAGAGGCTAGGCTGACGGGCCAGTCCCGAATCCGTTGAATCACCATGGGATTGGCGCCGCTCAGGCGCTGTTCGGCGAAGGATTCGTCGGTCTGATAACCCTGCGTCACCGTCGGCGCCGCAAGGGTCGGGTAAAAATCTTCGTAATCTTCCAGATCGTCCAGGGGGTCCCAGAGGGGGCGTAATTTGACGGCTAGGGTGTTGCTCGCCAAGGGGCCAAGGGTGGCCAGCGCCCGCTCTTCTAAGTATTGGGGCGAAAAGGACTCTTCTAAGGGAACATCCTTAATGACCGTCGGATGGCGCTCATGGCAAAGCTACGGAAATTTGGGTTACCCCAGCCTAGCCCAGAATTTATCTGTCGCGATTACTTTAGCAACAATCCGGCGCTGTTGGGGAAGTGGGAGTCAGGGTCAACTTCGGCGCCGTTCAGCCCTCGAACTGCGTTAAACAGTGATTATCCCC
>JAYKIZ010000280.1:0-3448 GCA_035285965.1 Cyanobacteriota bacterium
CAATCCCCGTAACGCCGCGGCGGGCGCCTTGCGCCAACTCGATTCCAAAATTGTCCGCCAGCGCCGCCTCCAGTTTTTCGCCTACACCCTCCATTTACCCGGCGCCGAAGAGGAGATTCAAAGTCAATGGCAAGCCCTGGATTTACTGAAACAAATGGGTTTTATGGTCAATCCCCACCGCCGACTCTGCCCGGATTGGGAGAGTGTGACGGATTATTACCAAACCTGGGAAAGCCGGCGCCACAGTTTGCCCTACCTGACGGACGGGGTGGTGGTCAAACTCAACGACTACGCCCTCCAACAGGAATTGGGCTTTACTCAAAAATTCCCCCGCTGGGCCATCGCCCTCAAATACCCCGCCGAAGAAGCGCCGACGGTGGTTAAAGCCATTGAAGTCAATGTGGGACGAACCGGCGCGGTCACCCCCCTGGCGGTGATGGAGCCGGTACAGTTGGCGGGCACCACGGTGCAGAGGGCGACTTTACACAATCAAGACCGGATCGCTGAGTTGGATCTCCGCCTCGGGGACACGGTGATTATTCGCAAAGCCGGGGAAATCATTCCCGAAGTTGTCCGGGTTCTGCCGGAACTGCGCCCCCCCGGAGCTCAGCCCTACCAGATGCCCAGTCATTGCCCCGAGTGCGATTCTCTCTTGGTTCGCGCTCAGGACTCCGCGGCGCTCCGTTGCCTGAATCCCGCTTGCCCGGCCATTGTTAGAGAAAGTTTAATCCATTGGGCTTCCCGGAACGCCTTAGATATTCAGGGTTTGGGGGAAAAAATGGTGGTTCTCTTGATGGGAAAGGGTTTAGTCCAATCCATCGACGATTTTTATCGTTTGTCCTGGCAAGACCTCGCTCCCCTAGAGCGCCTGGGGGAAAAGTCGGCCCAGAACTTAATCCAAGCTCTTGAGGACAGTAAAAAACAGCCTTGGTTCCGGGTTCTCTACGGTTTGGGCATTCGCCATGTGGGCGTCGTTAACGCCAAGGCGCTGGCGGAACGGTTTCCCAGCGGCGAGGCCCTAGGATCGGCCAGTCTGGCGGATTTATTAGGCGTTTACGGCGTCGGAGAGGAAATTGCCGAATCGGTGCAGGCGTGGTTTCGAGACTCCGACCACCAGGCGCTTCTCGCTCGCTTAGACGAGTTAGGGTTAACCCTTGCCCAAGCGCCGGTTCAGGAGCAATCTCAAACCCAATCCCTAGCGGGAAAAACTTTTGTTTTAACCGGAACCCTCCCCACCCTCAAGCGCCAGCAGGCCCAGGCGCTGATTGAGGCGGCCGGGGGTCGGGTCAGCGGTTCCGTCAGCGCCAAAACAGACTATCTGCTAGCGGGGGAATCGCCGGGGAGCAAACTGGAGAAGGCGGAGAAATTAAAGGTTCCAGTCTTGGGGGAGGAAGAATTTTTGACGCTTCTCAAGACCGAAAGCGCCGACCCTTAAGCGGACGTCGCGCTCGGCGCTAGATAGTGTTGAGCGACTTGAGCCAACTCCTGTAGGAGAAAGCGCCGGTTGATGTGACCGGAAACCTGGGATAACTTGCCCTGCACCTTTTCCGCCAGACCCACCTGGGGCGACATTAGCACAATCGGCGTTTTCTGGGCGCTGGGAGAACGCCGGAGAAGTCGGCACAACTCATAGCCATTGAGCTGGGGAATTTCGGCGTCGATGAGAATTAAGCTGGGTTTTTGGCTCATGGCGGCGGCTAACACCTGACAGGGATCGTCGAGGCAAAGGGTTTTGGCGCCTTTTTTCTCAAAGGTGGTTTGGACGACCTTTTGCACCGAGGGATGTTGATTAACGGAAATGACCAAAGGACGATTTTCAACCTGCCATTCCTGATAGGACAGCATTTTCACTTCCCCCCGTTTAATCTGGGGCCGCAGTAGCAGAGCTAATTCTAAAACGCTGGTTTGAGTGGCCCGGGCGATTTCGTAGAGACAGGAGAGGTCTTTAAGGGCCTGGGCAAATTGCCCTAACCAGACGCTATCGTTCTGTTTTTTCGGAGCTAGGCCGGTTTGAAACTGTTGCCAATCTTCAATCAGGGGGCGCTGGAAGGGAGAGCTGATATAGGAATGGAGACCCCACCAGTATTTGATTTTATGTTGAACAGGGGTGACGGTTTTATTAAGATCTAAGTTTAAAAAGAGGTGTTTTAAACTGCCTTGGTCATCAAAGGTGCAAGTCGTTTTGGGGAGAGAAAGAACTTGCACCAGAGCTTCCTGGGTAAATTGAGTTAAGACGGAGCGGGTTTGTTGGAAAGAAAAGACCCCTGTCTTCCAAAGTTGGCTTAGATAATGGTAATCGTCGGCTAATTGTTGAGGCAGTTGGACTTGACGTTGGCGCAGATAGTCCCCCAGTAAATACTTCAGGCGCTCGGCGCAACCCACGCCGCTGTTGGCAAAGTGAATTTTTCCTTTACCCAGATAAACTTGCCAAGTGACAAATTCGTCTAGAGGATTCTGAACAATCAGCTTTCCGGTAGCTCCCCGATGAATCAGGTCAGCCAGAAAATCGGCGGGAATTTGACTCTGAGACCAAGTTAACGTTTTCATCTGTTTACTCCTAGAATTAAACAAGCATTGGGATAAATTCTCTTGAAGACAAAAGCTTATAGCGGCGTTTAAGAACTGATATCTGATACCTGATATCTGTCGTCTGAACCTAGGCCGCAAGGGCGTAGGAACGGCGCTGGAGAAATTGAGTGATTCCCTCTAGATGAAGGGGACGACTCACAAAATAACCCTGGATAACATCGCAGTGAAAACTTTTGAGCAAATGGAACTGTTCCCGGGTTTCTACACCTTCCGCCACAACCTTTAGTTTTAAGCGGCGCCCCAAATCAATGATTCCCTGAAGCACAATTTGATTTTTGGCGGACTTGTCAAGATCTTTTAGGAATGACTTATCCAATTTCAAGGTTTGGATAGGCAAGTCCTTAAGACAAAAGAGAGAGGAATAACCGGCGCCGAAATCGTCGATGGCGACCCGAACGCCTAGTTTTTGCAACCGTTCCAGCGTCGTCCGGGCCTGGGTGAAATTTTCAACCAAACAACTTTCCGTAATTTCCAACTCCAAGCAGTCCGGGGGCATTTGGGTCTGGGCCAAAACCCGCTCCACGCCCTCGGCCCAACCCGGCGCCGTTAGTTGCAGAGCCGAAAGATTAACCGAGATTTTCGGGGGAGCGAGATCCGCCCGACTCCAGCGCCGGTATTGACGACAGGCTTCTTCCAGAACCCAATGCCCGAGGACGTGAATAAAACCGGAGGCTTCCGCAAGGGGGATAAAAACCTCAGGGGAAATGGCGCCCCGTTGGGGATGACGCCAGCGCAGAAGAACCTCTAGCCCTTCTAACGCGCCGCCGTTGGCCGCCGTTTGGGGTTGGTAGTGGAGCGAAAATTCCCGGCGGGCTAGGGCTAAGCGGAGATGGCGGATCTGGAGTTCCGAGTTCTGAAA
>JAYKIZ010000281.1:0-13440 GCA_035285965.1 Cyanobacteriota bacterium
TGGCGAAACGCTACCTTTTGCCTTGGCTCTACTGGAACCGGATGCTCAAGGGCGCTCCCTTTGAAAAGGAGATTTTGGATCAATGGAAAGCTCGTCTTTTTCCCGACGCCGCCGAGACCGCGTCTCCCCTTCGTTCCCCTTCGGCGCCTTAAGAAGATGTTTGGACAGCCCCCCTAACCCCCCAATTCTGGGGGGAACCGGATTCAAAGTCCCCCAAAGTTGGGGGATTTAGGGGGCTGATTGAGCCTTGTTAAACATACCCTAGGGCCTTGCCGCTATGCTTGTACAAATTTTGGGTTATTTCCTCGGGGGCTGTATTGGCCTGAGCCTAGGACTCTTGGGGGGCGGCGGCTCCGTGCTGGCGCTCCCGATTTTGGTCTATGTCATGGGGGTGCCCACCAAGTCCGCCATCGCCATGACCCTAGTCATTGTCGGCACAGTCAGTTTAATTGGAGTGGTTCCCCACTGGCGCCGGGGCAATGTCAATTTACCCAAAGCCTTGATTTTTGGCTCCGCGACCATGGTGGGGGCCTTTGGCGGCGCTAAGCTCGCCACCCAGCCCTGGGTCAGCGAAGTGTTTCAGTTGGTTCTCTTCGCGACCATGATGCTCCTAGCGGCGGCGCTGATGATTCGCAAGGCCCAAAGCGCCGGGGGTCACAAGGAAGACCTAGGGCTGTTGCCGGAACCGGTCTGTAAATACTGTTGGCTCTGGCTCCTGACGGAGGGATTAGCCATTGGCGTCCTCACGGGCTTAGTGGGCGTCGGGGGGGGCTTCGCCATTGTCCCGGCGCTGGTTCTGCTGGGAAAAGTGCCCATGAAGGAGGCGGTGGGGACTTCTTTGCTGATTATCGCCCTCAATTCCTTCGCCGGTTTCCTCGGCTATCTGGGGAAAGTGCCCCTAGACTCCCATTTGATGATCTCTTTCACCTTTGTGGCGGCGCTGGGGATTTTGCTCGGCTCCTACCTCTCCCAATTCATCGACGCCCGCTCCCTTCAAAAGAGTTTCGCCTATTTTTTAATGATTGTGGCGGCTTTTATCCTCTGGCAAAATCGGGAACACCTGCGGTTCTCCGACCCCGCGACGGCCCAGTCTCAATATTCGCTCCAGTCCCAGCGCCGGTTAAAGTCCTCCTAGGAACCCCGCGGCGCCGGCTGTGGTAGCCTGGGAAAATCTCAATTTGTCCTCCTATGGTTCTTGTCGTCGTCACCGCCCCAGACCTCCAGACCTTGAATTTGGCGCCGGTCGCCGCCGTGCTTGAGCCGATTCTGACCGGCGCTTCCCCCGAGGATTTGGTTAATCAGGAGCAGAGTCTGCAATTTGACCTGCAATTTCCCCGAGACCCGGACGACCCGAGGGAACTCTCGGAAATTCCCGAAGTGCGGCTCTGGTTTGTGCGCCTTGATAGTCGCTATCCCTGGCTACCGTTTTTCTTAGACTGGCGCTCCGGGGAATTGGCCCGCTATGGCGCCATGTTAGTGCCCCACCAGTTTCACCGTACCGAAGGGATTCAGTTTAATCCCGAGGCGCTAGAGATTTTTGTCATGGCTAAGGTTTTTGTTCTCAAGGATTGGCTGAAAGCCCGGGGGATTCCTCTGGAGGAGCGCCTGGTCTTTTTTACCCAGATGTTTGGTTACGATTTAGAATCGGAGTTTTTGGAGAGCTTGTAATCTCAGCCTTCCACCAAGAAGGAGCCGACGCCGAAAAAGACTGATAGTTCCCCGTCCGGGGATGGTCAAACCCTAAATGATGGGATTGGAGACAGTAGCCGATTTGTCCCGGAACAGCGTCGGCTCTAGGCAGACCGCCAAGTTCGTAAAGGGGATCGCCCTGAAGCGGATGACCCAGCGCCGCTAAATGAATGCGGATTTGATGGGGGCGCCCCGTGGTAATGGCGACTTCCAGCAGAACTCGGTCTGGCAAGCGTTCTAAGACCTGTATTGAACTCTGGGCCGGTTTTCCCCCAGGATCGGCGCCCCAGACCTGACCTAACTGAGGATGGGGAATGGGGCCAATAGGTTGATTCGTTTCCACCCGATCCGGTAAATCCCAGGTTTCAACCAAGGCCCAATAAACTTTCCGTAAACGGCGCCGGCGGAATTGTTCCGTTAACTCCCGGCGAGCCAAGTCGGAGCGGGCCGCGAGCATTAAGCCAGAGGTGCCTCGACCTAATCGGTGAACCGGAACCGGATCGTCCTGGGGAAACCGGCGCCGCAGTTGATGGAGTAAAGTGTTTTCTAAAAAATTCCCCCCCGGCAAAACCGGCAAGCCCGCGGGTTTATCAATAATCCAGAGATCCTCGTCTTCGTAGAGAACGCCGAACTCTAACGGCGCCGGCGGCTCCCGCCAGGGCGCTCGCCAGTAACTTAACGTTTGCCCCTCTTGGAGGATTTGTTCCGCCGGCGCCGGTTCGTCGTTGACCAAAACTTGCCCCGCTTCAATCCGGACCCGCCACTCTTCGGCGCTGGAATGGGGATAGCTCTCAACATAAAAATCCAACAACCGGCGCCCGCTCCAGGCGTTAGTCGCCTGATCCTGATAGCGCCAGCCGGAATTGGGGGAGATTGACATGGCCCTAGGGTTGGGATGGAATAGGGGAGCGTTTTTTAGCTTAAAACCTGAGTGTATGACTCCCCTCGACCAAATTATCCTGCCGGCGACGGTTAGCCATCTGGGGCCCTTTAAAATTTTCGCCTATCCCACCCGGTTATCAGAAGCCTGGCAGGCTAGCCTTCAGGAAATTCACATTCCCGCCTATACCGTGGACAGACCAGCCCTGACCTTGACCCTTATTGAGGGATCAAGCGAGGATGTTCAACCGCCCTACACCCTCAAAGCGAACTCTAATAACTGGCTGAAAAAATTCATCAAAGAAACACAAAGAAAGTATTACCCAGGCCTTGATTTAGGAGACTCCTATTGTTTAGACGCCCGCTACGAAACTGATAAAAACATTGCTCATATCCTCAAAAATATCGCCCCTGGGCTAATGACCGTCAAAAGTCGGTGTCCTCAAATCTCTGAAATCACGGTTATTCTCAAGGAAAATGCCTCCCAGATGGCCCAAAACGCCTATCATCTACTGGGGTTCCCTGTTCTCTGTACCAATCAAATAATTAAAGGGAAACTGATTCAAGCGCCAACGGGCCGTTTTGGACAGTACGAAAATTTTTATCCAGAGTTATTTGGCTCTCATCCTATTCCTCGCTACCAAGAGGACACCCCGAAGCGGATCTTTATTAGTCGTCGGGGTAACCGTCGCTTACTCAATGAAACTGAGATAGAAGGGGTATTAACTCAATACGGCTTTCAAAAACTTTATTATGAGGATATTTCCATTCCCGAGCAGTGGTCTTGCACGAAAAACGCCGAGGTCGTCGTCGCGCTCCACGGCGCCGCAATGGCGAGTTTAGTCTTTAATCAGCGGGGGGTTAAGGTCATTGAACTGTTTCATCCTGGCTATGTCACCTCTGCTTTTCGTACCATGACGACAGCGGTAGGGGGGCGTTGGTGCGGGATCACGGGGCAAATTACCCCGGATGTTATCGAGCAGTTGGACTATAAGCAGAGGGCCCGCCATTTCGCCGCTGCCCCTACTCGCATTGACCCGCAGTGTCTAGAAAAAGCGCTGGCGGAGCTGGACATCTCGCCCTAGCTTTTTTCGAACGATGGGGTTAAACTTGGGGAAGTTTGTGCAAAACATTATCAATTTACCGCTATGGGTCGCGTCGGGGTATTACTGCTCAATCTCGGAGGGCCGGAAAAGTTAGAGGATGTGCGCCCCTTTCTCTTCAACCTGTTTTCCGATCCGGAGATCATTCGTCTGCCGTCCCCCCTCCTGCAAAAACCCCTGGCGTGGCTAATCTCGACCCTGCGGAGCAAAAAATCCCAAGCGAATTATCAACAAATCGGCGGCGGCTCCCCCCTACTTGAAATTACAGAAGCCCAGGGACAGGCGCTGGAAAGCGAACTAACCTCCCAGGGAGAAAGCGCCAAAATTTACATCGGTATGCGCTACTGGCATCCCTTCACGGAGGAGGCCATCGCCCAAATCAAAAATGATTCGCCGCAACGGTTAGTCATTCTGCCCCTCTATCCTCACTTTTCCATCAGCACCAGCGGCTCCAGCTTTCGCGTCCTCGAAGACCTCTGGCGTCAGGACTCCAGTTTACGGCAACTGGATTACACTCTTATTCCTTCTTGGTATAATCATCCCGGTTATATCCGGGCTATGGCGGACTTAATCGAGACAGAATTAGCCAAGTTTCCCGACCCCGATCAGGCTCATATTTTCTTCAGCGCCCACGGGGTGCCCCAGAGTTATGTGGACGAAGCCGGCGATCCCTACCAGTCGGAAATTGAAACCTGCGCTCGTTTAATTATGGAGGCGCTGAATCGACCTAATCCCCATACTTTAGCCTACCAAAGTCGGGTGGGGCCCGTGGAATGGCTCAAGCCCTACACGGAGGACGCCTTAATGGAATTGGGTAACCAAGGGGTTCAAGATTTGCTGGTCGTCCCCATTAGTTTTGTCTCCGAGCATATTGAAACCCTTCAGGAAATTGATATCGAATATCGAGAAATCGCCGAGGAAGCGGGCATTCATAATTTCCAACGGGTGCCAGCGCTCAACACCTACCCCGGTTTCATCAGCGCTTTGGCGGATCTGGTGGTCACCTCTTTAGCGAAACCCCCCTGCACTTTTGACCAGGTGCCCCATCCCAAGAAAAATATGAAGATGTATCCTCAGGAGCGCTGGGAATGGGGTCTCACCACCGCCGCCGAGGTTTGGAACGGCCGGTTAGCGATGTTGGGCTTTATCGCCTTAATTATCGAATTGGTGAGCGGCCATGGCCCCCTCCACTTTGTCGGCTTGTTATAACCCGCCATGAAGGCGCCGTTTTGGCTCGGTTGGCTGGCCAGTCTCGCGGCGTTAGCGGCGCCGGTTTACGGGCAAGAAACGATTCTCCAACACATTCAGCGCACGGGACTCCTACGGGCGGCTGTGCGGGAAGACGCGCCGCCCTTCGGTTACCGGGACGTGAACGGCCAGTGGCAGGGCCTCTGTTTTGATTTATTAGCGTTAATCCAGACCCGTCTGCGGCGGGAACTGCCCAACTCCTTTATTGTGCCGAAACTGCTGACATCCACCTTATTTAACCGTTTTGATCTGGTTGCGGAAGGGGACGCTGTGCTCGAATGCGGCGCTAATGGCATTCGCTCCGTACCCTACCCCGTGGAGTTCTCGACCCCGATTTTTTTGACGGGCACCCGTCTTTTCATGCGGGCGGAGGACCGCTTTCGCTGGAATCCTAACGGCAGTTTAAAGGGCGCTCGCATTGGCTTCCTCTGGAATACCAGCAACGCCGAGTTTATCCAACGGCGCTATCCCCAGGCTCAGTTTCAGGAGTTTCGGGGCATCACCGGCCGTAAACGGGGTCTCCAAGCGGTGCAACAAAACAAAATTGACGCCTTTGCCAGCGACGGTATTTTACTGCTGGGGGAAGCCTTGCTTTTAGACCTCGCCCTCGGAAGCGAATTTGTGATTGTCCCTAGGGGGCCCCTCAACTGCGAGGAATACGGGTTGATTTTGCCCCAGGGGGATAGCCAGTGGAGAAATTTAATTAATGAAATCATTGAAAGCCCCGAAGCCCGGGCGCTGTATCAAAAATGGTTTGCGGAAGTGGGCTTTTTGCTGGACTCCACCCAACAAACCTGTCGTCCCGACCCGACAGGCCCGGAGAATTAGCGCCGTTTTTCTCCCACTCCGTCCGCACCCACTGGGATTGGCGGTTAAACAGAAAGGCGAAATAGAGGGGAATTTTCCAGAGGATATAAAAGGGAGTCCTTAACAGTAACCCCAGGGGAATTTCCGACCGGCCGTAGCCATACCAAGCGCCGACGCTCAGGGCCAGACCCCCGAACCACAATAAAACCCAGAGGGAGAGGGGCAAAATATAACGCAAAATATAACAACGGATGAGAGCGCCGTCTCAGTCGAAATAACAGGGCGCCGACCGCGGGCGGTATAGTATTAGCCGAGCAGACCCCCCACTCAACCCTATGACCTCTCCCTCCCCCCTCGTCGGCATCATTATGGGTAGCGATTCTGATTTGCCGACCCTAGAGCCAGCCATCGCGACCTGTGAAGCCTTTAGCGTGCCGACGGAGGTGGCGATTGTTTCCGCCCACCGCACGCCAGAGCGCTTGTTTGACTACGCTAAAACCGCCCTGGAGCGAGGACTCAAGGTTATTATCGCCGGGGCGGGGGGAGCGGCCCATCTGCCGGGAATGGCGGCCGCCTTAACGCCGCTACCGGTGATTGGGGTGCCCGTGCCCAGCAAGGCCCTTCAGGGGGTGGATTCCCTTTATTCCATCGTCCAAATGCCGGCGGGAATTCCCGTGGCCACCGTGGCCATTGGCAACGCCCAAAACGCGGCGCTCTTGGCCCTGCAAATCCTCGCCACTGCCGATCCGGCGCTGATGGCGAAAATCCAAGCTTATCGGGAAACCCTACGGCAAAGCGTGCTGGAGAAACAAACCCGGCTAGAGCGAGTTGGCTATCAAAATTACTTAAAACAATCGCTATAGCGGGACTCAGTGAATCATGAACAGACCCCGGTTAAAGCTTCTAGCGGAGAAGCGCCCCGAGATGATTGATAATGGCCCTCGTCTCCATTTTTTTGAGGGGTATCCCTATGGCGCCCAAAGACGTGCAAGTTTTTCCCCTAGCTCAGGACACGACGGCTTTGCGGGCCCGCACTTGGGAGCGCCTCAAGTTTGAGGTAGAGTACGGTCGTCAACGGGGAACAACAGCTAACGCCTTTTGGATTGCCGGGGATTTCCAGGCGCTGATCGATCTGCCGGGGGAATCCTTCACTGAGATTTTTTTGGAGACGTTAAAGGCCCGCTTTGACCTGACCCAGCTTGATTACCTCATTTTGGGGCATATTAACGTCAATCGGGGGGCCACCCTGAAGGCCTTGCTAGAACTTGCGCCGCGGTTAACCGTGGTCTGCTCCAATCCGGCGGCGCTGAATTTGGAAAAAATCTGCGAGGGTCAGGTTCCCAGCCTAAAAGTGATTAAAACCGAAGAAACCTTAGATCTCGGGCGGGGCCATGGTCTTGAATTTATCCCGGCGCCGAATCCCCGCTTCCCCGACCTGCTTTGTACTTACGATCCTCTTACCCAAATTCTCTTTACCGATAAACTCTTCGGCGCCCACGTCTGCGGGGATCAAGTCTTGGACGAAGGTTGGACGGTTTACCAAGAAGACCGGCGCTATTACTTTGACTGCCTACTCGCGCCGACGCCTCAGCAGGTTACCTCGGCGCTGGAAAAACTGAACCTCAAACCCGCTCGCCTCTACGCGCCCGGCCACGGCCCCCTGATTCGCTACGGATTACAAGCGGTTAAATTAGCCTACGCCCAGTGGTTAGAGCGACAGAGCCAACGGGATCTGCGGGTGGCCCTGATTTACGCCTCCGCCTACGGCAACACCGCCACCTTAGCTCAGGCCATCGCCCTCGGGATTACTAAAGCCGGGGTGGCCGTGGAAGCCCTCAACGCCGAAACCGCCGGCGCCGAGGAGATTAAACAGGCGATTCGCCACTGCGCCGGCTTTATCTTCGGCTCCCCCACCCTGGGGGGCCACGCCCCCACCCCCATCCAAACGGCGCTGGGCATTACCCTGGCGGAGGCGGAACCCCGGAAACTCTGCGGCGTTTTTGGCTCCTTTGGCTGGAGCGGCGAAGCCATGGATTACCTCGAAGCTAAGTTTCGGGACGGCGGCTACCGTTTCGGTTTTGAAACGCTCCGAGTCAAATTTGCTCCCACTCCCCAAATTCTCAAAATCTGCGAAGAGACGGGCACCGACTTTGCCCAGGCGCTGAAAAAAGCCCAAAGAGCCAGTCAGCCCAAGCCCTCCGTCAGCGAATCCCAGTCCGCTCGGGCCGAGCAAGCGCTAGGGCGCCTAGTGGGGTCTCTTTGTATTGTGACCACCCGTCAAGGCGATATCCAGGGCGCTATGCTAGCATCTTGGGTATCTCAAGCAACCTTTACGCCTCCCGGTTTAACAATAGCGGTGGCTAAGGAACGGGCCATCGAATCCTTGCTTTATGTCGGTCAACCCTTTGTCCTCAATATTTTGGGAGAGGGGCAATGCCAAACCCTGATGAAACAGTTCCTCAAACCCTTCCAACCCGGCGAAGACCGCTTCCAGGGCGTCGAAACTCAACCGGCGGCCAACGGAGCGCCGATTCTACAGGCGGCGCTGGCCTATTTGGAATGCCGAGTAGAGAGTCGCCTAGAATGCGGAGACCACTGGCTCCTCTACGCCGTCGTCCAGGGCGGGCAAGTTCTGCGGGACGGTCTCACCGCTATCCACCACCGTAAAACCGGCGCTTATTATTAAGGGCGCATCCGACAATTTTAGGTTTAAAAGACTACTGTCAATCCTGACCCCTTCGGTTACAGTAAACTTACTTTTTGCTCAATCTCGTTGATCCGGATCTCAATCCCAGGCCTTAACATCTCGAATCCACCATATTCCGTCCCGCCCCTATGCCCGACCTCCAATTTGAGACTGCCCCCAATCAAAAATATCCCCTAGCGCCGGCTGGCAATCGCTACCCGATTTTGCAGAATCCCTTGGCGCAGGAGGCGGAGCGCTATCCAACGGAAGGGGACGACGGCTTTGACGTTTCCAATATTATCGGCATTCTCCGGCGGCGCTGGTGGTTAATTCTGGGAGTCGGTTTAATTGTCGGCACTGTTGTGGGGCGACAACAATTTTCTAAACCCCCCGTTTATTTTCAAAGTTTTCGTCTGTTGGTGCAGGCTCCCAGCGCCGAAGCTCCGAATCCCCTAGCCGGCGCTCAACAACTACTCAACCAGGGGCGAGATAACACCTACTATCAAACCCAGGTTCAGATGATGCGCAGTTCCCGTCACTTGGGGCCGGTGGCGGAACAGGTGCGTAAGGAGTTTTTTCAGGGGAGTCCGGCGGGTCAGGGATTTTCGGAAGATTCTATTTTGGGGGGACTACGGATTGGGCAAATTGAGGGCACCAATCTCCTGGAAGTGGGGTACTCCAGCGCCGATCCCAAGTTAGTCAAGTTCGTCCTGAGTCGACTGGCGGAAACCTATGTCAGTAACGCCCTAGAGGATCAGGCTATCTCCACCAACCAAAGACTCTCCTTCGTTGATAAACAAATTCCGGTGATTAAGCAAAAAATCGCCGATCTCGAAGAGCAACTGAAAAATTTTCGACTGAAAACCGGGTTTATCAACCCCCAAGCCCAGGGAGAAATTCTCTCCCAATCCCTGATTGAGGCCAATAAAAACCGTCAGGCGGTGGACGCCGAAGTTCAACAGGCGAATGTTCTCTATAACAATCTGCGTCAACAGTTGGGGATTAGTCAAAACGAGGCGCTGACGATTAACGCCCTCACAGAATCTGACCGTTATATGAGTCTTATTAGCAAACTACGGGAAATCGACACCCAGTTAGCCGGGGAATCCGTCCGCTATACCGAGGAAAATTTTCGCATTCAACAACTTAAAGAAGAGCGCCAAAATTTACTTCCCCTGATCAACGAAGAAGCCAGAATCGCCCTGAAGGATGTCCCTAAACCCGACAAACCCCTCACGGATATTTTTGTCACCAACAATAGCCGCCGCGCCGAAACCTCCGCCCAATTGATCGCCGCGGCTAACGCCCGCAACCAAGCGCTGGCTCGCCAAAAAGCGGTTTACGCTAGCGAAGCGCAAGCCCGACAGGCTGTTCAAGATTTTGCTCGCTCGACGGGCCAGTATTCTACCTTGACCCGAGAAATGGACATCGCCAACCAAAGCCTCACAGCTCTGCTATCAGCCCGGCAGGCGCTAGAAATTGAGGCGGCTCGGCGCTTTACGCCCTGGCGCTTAGTCAGCAAGATTCAGGAACCGGGAACCGCCCGGAGCGAGATTTTTCAATATCTCCTGACGGCCAGCCTAGCGGGTCTAGCGGCCGGCGTCGCCGCGGCGCTGGTGGCGGAAAACCTCGACCGGGCGTTTCATGATCCCGAGGATATTACGCAAAAAACCGGGTTGCCGGTGCTGGGGATGATTCCTTTTATGGCAAACCTGCCCAAACTGAGCCGCGACAGGAAGACCCTGATTACGAATGACCGCCAGACACCCATCGGCGCCGTCTTTTTAGAAGCCTTTTCCCTGCTCTACACCAATCTGTTTTTAATGCGGGAGCGCCGCCCCTACCGCTCCATTGTGGTCAGTTCCGCCATTCCGGGGGAAGGAAAATCCACCACTTCCTTTTTTCTGGCTAAAGGCGCCGCTAGTCTGGGGCAACGGGTGCTTCTAATTGACGGCGACCGTTATTTTCCCCAAGGAAACCGCTGGGCGACCCTAGCCCGGCTCATTGGGGAAGACACCCAAGATCTAGATGAAGGTGTCCAGGGTATGGAACCCATCGCCATGGGCAATAATTTATTCGTGATTCGCAACGACCAACGGGCGCTGAACCCGAACCAACTTCTGACCTCCCAAAGTCTGACCCAACTGATTGAGCGCTGGGAGAGCGAGTTTGACCTGGTGGTGGTGGACGCGCCGCCCCTGCTGGGGATTACGGACACAAAATTACTAGCCCGTCAGGCCGACGGCATGTTGCTGGTGGTGCGCATGGATAAAACTAACCGAGATTTGATTAAACAGGTAGCCAATGAAATGCAAATCGCTAATATTCCTATCATCGGGGTGGTGGCTAACGGCGCGAGTCACGCTAATAGTAAGTACAATTACTACTACAAATATTACCGCCGAGCCAAGTACAAGTACGCACAAGCCTAGGCGCCGTTCTGGTTAACTTTTCCCGGCAATTTCCAGGGGGTAATTCCCTAGCGCCGGGGGCGTTATAAGCTAAAACTAAAGGGGGAGCCTGTTTTTTCGACCACTCTGCCGGTTCGGAAGTTCCTTTGCCATTACCGGCTTCCCCGGGCCAGCGCCATGACTTTTCCTCCCTCCAACCCTCAATCCCAGGGGCAGTTTAGCCCCGACTGGTCTCGGATTTGCCAGACCATGCTGGAGCGTTTTTTGCCCAGCAATTCGGTCAACACCTTGCCTAGCGCCGCGGCCCCCCTGGCGACCCCCCTACCCAGCACCCTGAAAATTTTCCCTGCGCGCTATGGTTCCCCGGGGGCGGGAAACGGGATCGATAGCTATGATCCCGAGGCGTTAATGCATAAATTGCTGGAGCTGGATTTGCCCGGCGCCCAGGGACGCCGGCTAGTCATCGAGGGAGAAGCGGGAACCGGGAAAACCCTCTTTCTCAAGCACGTCGCCGCCTATCTTCTGGCCCGTCCTCAGGAGGGCTTGCCTCTTTGGGTGAACCCCCAGCAGTTAAAAAATATTTCCCTAGGGGACTATCTCTTCGGCCCCTGGCTAGAGCAGGCTAGGCAGGGAGAAGACGGCGCTCTAGCGGATTGGCAAAGCAGTCTCAAGGATCTCTTGCGTCAAGGGCGAGCATGGCTTTTGGCGGACGGTCTAGATTACCTTTACTGGGATACCCCTAACGGCGTTAAGACCGGGCCCCTCTCTCTCCTCAAAGCCTCCTTGCAGGCGTGGCCCCGCCTGAACGTCATTCTTACCTGTCGCCCCGAGACCCGCCGGAGCGATCCCAAGGGATTGGCAGGGTTTGAGCGCTACCGCATTCAGGAGTTTGAAGACTCCGGCTTGATTGCGGCGGCTATCGGGGACTACTTTTCCGCCGCTGGCTCAGACGCCGACGCCGCCCCCCTGATCGCTCGCCTGCAGGCGCCCCAATCCCGCCCCATCGCTCAATGGTTGACAGCGCCGATCCGCTTGATTTTGTTTTGTCGGGTTTGGCAATCCGCTCCGAGTCAATTTCCCGAGAACAGCGCCCAACTCTACGCCCTGTTAACTCAGGCGTTTTTTGAATGGAAAGCGGAGGAGGCCGCGACTAACCGGGAACAGCGCCGGGCCTTGACGGAAATCTTTGGCAAATTGGGGCAATATTTACTGCTAGAGGGTCGGGACGGCAACCAACCCCTGTCCCAAGCGGATGTGGAGGCAGTCTTCGGCAAAAATTCGCCCCTCTTGCGTCTCGCCCTCCAACTTGGCTGGCTGATTCCGAGGGGGCTGTTGTGGGAAGGCGCGTGGGAACGGGGCTACGGCTTTTTCGACCGTTCTTTCCGGGACTATTTCACGGCGCTAGCGATCCGGGATTGGCGCTTCTTTTGGGACGTTCATCGGGTCAACTACCGCGCGCTCGAGCCTCAGTGGCGCCCGGTGATTGCGTTTTGGTTGGGTCGGGCTGATATTCCCGAAGAAGAGCGCCAGGACTTTTTAGACGCGCTTTTGCATTTCCAGGACGGTTGTAGCCCGGAAAATTTCTACGGTCTGCAGGCGCTGAAGACAGCGGTTTTGGCCTGTAGCGAACTGCCGGAGTTTCCCCAATCCCAGGCGGCGCTCAAGCTCTTGGCGGACTGGGCCGCCCAGCCCCAGCTTGCGCCGAGTAAGGAGCGCCTAGCCCAAACTCTCTTGGAAAAAACCGATCCCCATCAGCGAGGGGAAATCTTGCTAGCGCGGCTAGACGGCGCCGAAACAGAGGAAGAGTACCGACGACTTCTAAGACTGTTGTGGCAGTGGGGCCAGGGGGTTGCTACCGCCATTGCGGGGTTGGAGCGCCAACTCGCGCTGTTGGAAACCTCCGGCCTCCGGTTCCCGGTGGCGGAAACCCTCGGAGAACTTGCGCCAGGGCACGCAGGCGCCTTAGGGGTCTTTTTAACGGCGTTATCCCAAGGAAGTCAGTCCCCGGGTTGGGGAACGGCGCTTCAAGGTCTGGGCAAAATTGGCCAGGGGAACCTTGCCGTTATTCAAACCCTCTTGGATTTGTTGAATCAATCCTTGGCGCCCCAAAGCCGGCGACAGGTTTTAGAGACGTTAGTTCACATCGCCGAGGGGCATGATCTGGCCATCGCCAGCTTACTCCAGCAATTGCGACGTTCCGCCAACGGCGCTCCGCGGTGTCAAGTGGCGGAAAGTTTGGAAAAAATCGACCCCGGCAATCCCGCGGCCCTGTCGGCGCTCCGGGGCTTTCTTCAGGACAAAACCGACCCCGACCTCCGTAAACAAGCGATTTATAGTTTAGGGGAATTGAAAAATCCCAGCGACGCCGATATTGACGCCCTAGCTCAACTCCTCCAACCCGAGGAAGATATTTTTCTCCAATGGCTGGCGGTGAGTAGTCTCAGTAAAATCGGCGGGGAGAGCCTCAGGGCGAAAACGGCGCTAGAGGGGCTGCTTCAGCGCCTGTTGGCGGAACCCCTCACGGACTCGGCGGAAGGATTGCTCAAGGAAACTATCGACGCCCTGGTTAAGCTCGATCCCGCCAATGAGTGGGCATTGCAAGCCTTAATCTATCGTT
>JAYKIZ010000282.1:0-3756 GCA_035285965.1 Cyanobacteriota bacterium
CCGGCTACGGCATTTTGGGCTGGAATATCTGGCGCCAACCCGTGGGCTTTTTAATTTTTTGGATCGCGGCGCTGGCGGAGTGCGAGCGCCTACCCTTTGACTTGCCAGAGGCGGAAGAGGAACTGGTAGCGGGCTACCAAACGGAGTACGCGGGCATGAAGTTCGGTCTCTTCTACGTCGGCTCCTACGTGAACCTCGTCCTCTCGGCGCTGGTCTTTTCCATCCTTTACCTCGGCGGTTGGGATTTTCCCATTCCCCTCCAATCCTTGGCCAGTTGGCTCGGCGTCAGCGAAACCACGCCCTGGCTCCAGGTACTGACCGCGGCGCTGGGGATCACCATGACGGTGCTCAAATCCTACTTTTTAATCTTCATCGCTATCCTCCTGCGCTGGACGCTTCCTCGGGTTCGTATTGACCAACTGTTAAACCTGGGCTGGAAGTTCCTGCTCCCCGTAGCTCTAGCTAACCTCTTAATTACCGCGGCGCTGAAACTGGTCTTTCCCTTCGCCTTTGGGGGTTAGAGGCTGTTTAGAAAGTCCTTGAATCCCCCTAAATCCCCCTTTGCAAGGGGGACTTTGAAGGCCGGTTCCCCCCTTTCCAAGGGGGGTTAGGGGGGATAAACCTGGGGCGTTGACCCTTATTTCAATAACCCCTTTGGTCAGATTTTTCTCGCAGATCGGTTAAAATTTCCCCTAACCCCTAATCCCTGATCTCTAATCCCTTCGGTGACTCATCCCCATGTTCAGCATCCTCAAACAAGTGGGCGACTACGCCAAAGAAACCGTCCAGGCGGCCAAGTACATCGGCCAAGGGTTAGCCGTCACCTTCGACCACATGAGCCGGCGCCCGGTGACGGTGCAGTACCCCTACGAAAAACTGATTCCTTCCGAGCGTTTCCGGGGCCGAATTCACTTCGAGTTTGATAAATGTATCTCCTGCGAGGTCTGCGTGCGGGTTTGTCCCATTAATCTGCCAGTGGTGGATTGGGAATTTAACAAAGCCATTAAGAAAAAAGAGCTTAAACACTACAGCATTGATTTTGGCGTTTGCATCTTCTGCGGCAACTGCGTCGAATATTGCCCCACCAACTGTCTTTCCATGACGGAGGAGTACGAATTGGCGTCCTACGACCGCCATGAGTTGAATTACGATAACGTCGCCCTGGGACGCCTCCCCACCAAAGTCACCCAAGATCCCATGGTGACGCCCCTGCGGGAATTGGGCTACCTCCCCAAAGGCGTCCTCGAACCCCACAATCTGCCCAAGGGCGCTCAGCGGGCCGGGAGCCATCCCGAGGATCTGCTGGAAAAAGTTTGATTCAGATCCAGGGTTGCCCTTCGGCTACGCTCAGGGCGCAAGGGTTTATTATTCACTAAACTTGGGTTGCGCTCAAGGCGCGAGGTCTGAGCGTAGCCGAAGCCCGGATCTGGCTAACCTAATTTTTATGTTTGACTTAACTTGAGGATTTCACTGTGAATTTAGCTGAAGGCGTACAGGTTGTCTCTTTTGTCATCCTCGGCGTCCTGGTTCTCGGGGCGGCGCTGGGCGTCGTCCTTTTGCCCAACATTGTCTATTCCGCTTTCTTGCTGGGGGGCGTGTTTATTAGTATCTCCGGCGTTTATATCCTCCTCAACGCCGATTTTGTGGCGGCGGCCCAGATTTTGATCTACGTCGGCGCCGTCAATGTCTTGATCCTCTTCGCCATTATGCTGGTCAATAAACGGGAGGATTTTGCCGCCATTCCGGGGCGCTGGCTCCGCAACGGCGCCACAGGGGTCGTCTGCCTAGGGATTTTTGCTCTCCTGAGCACGATGGTTTTGATTACCCCCTGGGCCGTGGACAATACTTCGGCGCCGGTTTCGGACACCCTGGTGGCCATTGGCAAACACTTTTTCAGCGATTTTCTCCTCCCCTTTGAACTCGCCTCCGTTTTACTCTTAATGGCCATGGTCGGCGCGATTATCCTCGCCCGTCGCGACCTGATTCCCGAACCTTCCCCCGAAGAACCCACCGCCACGGCGCTGACCCTACCGGAGCGTCCTAGGGAGTTAGCGTCGGTTGATAAGTAAAGCGCCTTATCCAACTGATAACTGCTCACTGATACCTGTCCCCCCATGCAACTCCAATACTGCCTCATTCTCGCCGCCGCCCTCTTCTGTATCGGCATTTATGGATTGATTACCAGCCGCAACGCCGTGCGGGTGTTGATGTCCATCGAACTTTTGCTGAACGCTGTTAACCTCAACCTCATGGGGTTTTCCAACTTCCTCGATCCCGCCGAGATTAAGGGTCAAGTCTTCGCCGTCTTCGTGATTACCGTGGCCGCGGCGGAAGCGGCGGTGGGTCTGGCGATTATTCTCACCATCTACCGCAACCGGGAAACCACAGATATGGAGCAGTTTAATCTGCTGAAGTGGTAAGTCTATCCCCGCCAAAACAATAAAGTTCCTCATGAACCGACCGTTAATTTTGGGGGTCAGCGGCGCCTCTGGGCTGATCTACGCCGTCCGGGCGCTGAAATTTCTCCTCGCCGCCCAGTATTCGGTGGAGCTAGTGGCCTCCAAAGCCAGTTTTCAAGTCTGGCAAGCGGAGACCGGCGTCCAGATGCCCGCCGAGCCTCTGGCCCAAAGCGCCTTCTGGCGCCGTCAGTGCGGGGTTTTAACGGCCGGGGAATTAACCTGTCACCGTTGGGGAGACGTGGGCGCGACCATCGCCAGCGGTTCCTTTCGGACGTTGGGAATGCTGGTGATCCCCTGTAGCATGAGCACGGTGGCAAAACTGGCCCAGGGCTTAAGTTCTGATTTATTAGAGCGGGCGGCGGACGTGCAACTGAAAGAAGGCCGGCCCCTAGTGGTGACGCCGAGGGAAACGCCCCTGAGCCTCATTCATCTGCGAAATTTAACGACCCTGGCGGAGGCTGGCGCTCGCATTGTGCCCGCTATTCCCGCCTGGTACCATCAACCCCAAACTATTGAAGATCTGGTGGATTTTGTAGTGGCTCGGGCGTTGGATCAACTGGAGATTGACTGTGTTCCCCTCCGGCGCTGGGAAGGAGGAGTTTCGGCGCCGTAACCTCCTTGGCGAAGGTTAACTGATTTTCCAGACAATCAATGTAAATGGTGTCCTCCGCGGTAAAGGTATTTTCCAAAATCTTGGTGGCGATGGGATTTTCCAACTCCCGTTGGATGGCTCGTTTTAAGGGACGAGCGCCGTAGGTGGGGTCGTAACCGCTATTGACGATGTGATCGAGAGCCGGGTCGGAGAGGCGGAGGCTAATTTTTTGCTCCTCCAATAGTTTCTCAATCCGTTTAATTTGCAGAGAGACAATGCGCCGCAGTTCTTCCCGTTTGAGGGTGTGGAAAATAATCAGGTCGTCAATGCGGTTTAAAAATTCCGGGCGAAAATGTTGCCGTAGGGATTGGAGCACTTGTTTTCGCATTTTTTCATAATCGGCGTCGTCGGCGGAGAAGTTTAAAATATGGTCGCTCCCGATATTGCTGGTCATGACAATAATGGTGTTGCGAAAATCCACCACCCGCCCCTGGGAATCGGTGATCCGGCCATCGTCCAAAACTTGCAGGAGAATATTAAAAACGTCCACATGGGCCTTTTCCACTTCATCTAAAAGCACCACCGCGTAGGGCCGGCGCCGCACCGCCTCCGAGAGTTGTCCCCCTTCTTCGTAGCCCACATAACCGGGAGGAGCGCCGATGAGGCGAGAAACGGCGTGTTTTTCCATGTATTCCGACATATCGA
>JAYKIZ010000283.1:0-2512 GCA_035285965.1 Cyanobacteriota bacterium
GTCGCTCCGCCCGGCGGTCGTATTTGGCGTCCAGAATCACGCGCCAGCCTTGACGGGCTAACTCTAACCCCCATTCTGTTAAAACTTGATAAGTTTGTTTTGTTCGCTCCGGGGTATAAAGACTAGCGCTGCCTTGAGCGGTTAGGGCCACGCCCGCTAACTGCTTACGAATGGCGTCGGAACGGAGATGAAGAGCGCCGACGCGGGGCGCTAGGTAACGGGCGACGGTGCTTTTGCCCGCCCCCGATAATCCTGAGAGTAAAATCACCGCCCCGGTTTGAGGTTGGGTATAGCGCCAGGCTTGACGGTAATAGTTTTGGGCCGAGAGTAAGGCGGTTTCTTTCTCCTGGGGGGAAATTTGCGGATCGTCCAGCAGAAAAGAGGTCACCTTGGCTCGCACATAGGCTTGACGGCTGAGATAAAAAGGCAACAAAGAAACGCCTTCCCAATCCCCTGTTTGCTCTAGGTAGGCGTTGAGAAAAATCGTCCCCAAATCCCGGCGCTCTTTGGCTTCTAGATCCATAACGGTAAAGGCGACATCGTAGATGACGTCCACAAAGCGGAAGGGTTCGTTAAACTCAATCCGGTCAAAGAGTTGCAGTTTCCCTTGCCAGTAACAAATATTTTGTAAATGGAGATCGCCGTGGCATTCTCGGATTTTCTCCCCCTGAATCCGGCGCTGGAACAGATCTGAATTTTCCTCGAAGAAGCGCTGGTCAAAAGCTCGGGTTTCCTGATATTGACTCTGGGTTTGAACGGCGCCGATATATTTTTCTGTAGCTTTAAAATTATCCATAATCGCGTCTTGAATCTTCTCGACTTGTCCAAAACTCTGGATATAGTCATTGGTGCGGGTCTGGGCGTGAAACTCCGCCACAGCGCGACCTAATTCTCGCATTAACTCCGGGGTTAGTTGCCCCGCTTTAAAGAGGTTCACCAACAAACAGGACTGGGGAAACTGGCGCATTCTCAGGGCGTAGTCCGCTAGGTTTCCTAAAGGCTGATTGACCCAAAGCTTCCCCTCGCTATCTTGATAAAGGGGAACGACTTGATCGTAAATATCCGGGGCAATGGGTCGATTCAGCGCCAATTCCTGCTCGAGGTAAAATTTGCGTTTCTCTAGGGTGGAAAAATCTAAGAAACCAAAATCCACCGGCTTTTTCACTTTATAGGCGTAATTCCCCGTTAGAAAGACCGCCGAGCAATGGGTTTGCAGAACTTCAATCGGCTGATCAACCGGGTGAGGATAGGCCTGAGCGTTCTGGAGTTGAGCGATTAAATCGGCAAGCATTCGCGACTTATCCTTGGTTGAAACGGTAAAGCAAGACCACACCTACGGCTAAACCGATTAAATTCGGCGCCCAAGCCGCCAGCGCCGGGGAAAGAATCTCCGCCATGCCTAAACTGCCCGCCGCAAAGCCGACTAAATAGTAAGCGAAAACAATAAAAACGCTTAGACCAAAACCCGTAGCCCGACTGAGGCGCTGGGGACGAGCTCCGACGGCCATGCCCACCAGACCAAAGACGACGCAGACGAAGGGAAAGGCGGCTTTTTGCTCGGTGCGAACCTGAAAAAAATTTAGTTTTTTACGGTCGCCGATTAAGCGGAGAATATCCATATAGGCCCTTGCTTCCCGGATATTCATTTCGTAGGGGTCCCGACCCTGAAGCGCGAAATCAAAGGCGGATTTGGGCAATTCCACCAGTCGGGCCTGAAAGGGTTCCGATTCCTGATAGGAGGCGTCTTTTTTCAAAGGATAAACCGCGCCCTCAAAAAAATCCCAACCCCGGCGCTGGGGGTTCCAGGCCGCTTGGTCGGAAATAATAATTTTATTGAGACGGGAGCCAGACCACTGTAAAACCGTTAGCTCCTCCATGGTTTTGCCGTCAAAGCGCTCGGCGTAGATTAACCGTTTTAATCTTCTCTCGGTTTTACCCTGGGGGGTTTTCACCTCTTCAAATTCCGGGTAAAAAATATCGCGATTTTGCCAAAAGGGATGTTCTTCCTGGATGGAATCCACCAAAATCGCCGTGGCCCGATAGTTAGCCGCCGGGACGACCCACTCGCCGACGCCGTAGGTTAAGCCTGTGACCACTAGACTTAAACAGACCACGGGAACCGCTAAGCGAAATAAGCCGGCGCCGCAGGCCCGGAGCGCCACCAATTCGCTATCTCCCCCCAGACGTCCAAAGGTGAGCAAGGCGCTAAGGAGAACGGCGATGGGCAGAGCGTAGGCCAAAAATTCTGGCACCTTGAGTAGGAGAATTTCCAGCGCCTGCTCTAGGGGTAAATTTTTTTCGACAATTTTATTGCCCAAATCCGAGAGGTAGCCAATGGCCACCCCGAAACTGGCCACTAAACCGACGCTAAATAAAAACGGAGGAACTAACTGCCCCGCCAAATAGCGGTCCATCAGGGGCAGGGAGAGCCACCGACCTAAACGGGGGAGACGGAGACGGCTCGGCGCAGTCCAATACATAACAAACAATTCACCCCAAAAGAAAGCCGACT
>JAYKIZ010000284.1:0-6962 GCA_035285965.1 Cyanobacteriota bacterium
GAGCCGGAATAAACCTCTTCCCCGGCGCCGCGACTCACCGGCAGGGACTCCCCCGTCAGCGCCGCCTGGTCGATGGACAAACTATCGCACTCCAAGAGCGTTAAGTCCGCCGGAAGCACGTCCCCGATTTTAATCCGAATTAAATCTCCCGGAACCAGCTCCCGCGCCGGAATCGATTGCCACTGGCCGTCCCGTTTCGCCGTCGCGTTCAGCGCCAACTGGGCCTTCAGCGCCGCCACCGCGTCCCCCGCGGACTTTTCTTCAAAAAAACCGATCAGGGCGTTGCCAATCAAAAGGGCGCCGATGATGCCAAAATCCACCCAGTCCCCCACCAGGGCGCAGAGGATAATGGCGGCTTCGATCATCCAGGGCATGGGGCCCCAGAAATAAGAAAGCAATAACTCGAAAGTGCTGACCTTTTTTTCCGGCAGTTCGTTGTAACCGTACTGAGCCAGCCGGCCTTGGGCTTCGGCGGCGCTGAGACCGTTCCGGGAAGCGCCGAGTTGGGAGAGGACGGCGTCAAGATCGGGGGATGGGGACATGGCTGGCTCCGGCAATGGACAACTCGGATGTTCACCCCGCTATATTACTCCACTTCCGGCTCTCCGGGGATCAGGCTGGTATAAGGGAAGTAAAATAGACGGGACTACTCTGAAGAGTCTTATGAGGTTTTCGTGAGCGTCAAGATTCTCTACATCGATCAAAACCTAAGCTATGCAGTTCATTGATCAAGCCTTCCTCGAAGTTATCGGCGGTAAAGGGGGAGACGGTATTGTCGCCTTTCGTCGGGAAAAGTATGTTCCCGCGGGGGGGCCCTCAGGGGGCAATGGCGGCCGGGGCGGCTCGGTTATCTTTGAGGCGGTGGATCATCTCCAGACTCTCTTGGATTTTCGTTACAACCGTAGTTTTAAGGCCGACGACGGCAAGCGGGGCGGGCCCAATAACTGCACAGGCGCGGCCGGCGCCGACCGGGTAGTGGCGGTTCCCCGCGGCACCATGGTCTACGACGCCGAATCGGAGGCGGTGATCGGGGATTTAATTACAGCGGGTCAAACCCTCTGCGTGGCCGCCGGAGGTAAGGGGGGTCTGGGAAACCAGCATTTTTTGAGCAACCGCAACCGAGCGCCGGAGTACGCCCTACCAGGTTTGGAGGGAGAGCGCCGTCAGTTGCGGTTGGAATTAAAACTACTGGCGGAAGTGGGCATCATTGGCCTGCCCAACGCCGGGAAATCCACCTTAATCGCGGCGCTGTCCTCCGCCCGTCCTAAAATCGCCGACTATCCTTTCACGACCTTAATTCCCAATTTGGGCGTCGTCCGCAAACCCACGGGAGACGGCACAGTTTTTGCTGATATTCCCGGCCTCATCGCCGGCGCCTCCCAGGGCGTGGGGCTAGGGCACGATTTCCTGCGCCATATTGAGCGGACTCGCTTACTTCTGCATCTGATTGACGCCACCGACGCCGATCCCCTAGAGAATTACCGCACCATTACCCAGGAGTTAGGCGCCTACGGCCGGGGTCTGCCGGAGCGTCCCCAGATTTTGGCCTTAAATAAGGCGGACGCCGCGGCGCCGGAAAGCCTAGAAGCCTTGGAGCGAGAACTGAGAACCTTAACCTCCGCGCCCATTTTTCCAATCTCCGCCGTCACTCAGTCGGGACTAGCGGCGCTAATGGAGCGAGTCTGGACGGCGCTGGAGGCTAGGGAGACATCAAACGGGGATATTCATTGTTAGCGGAACTCAAGCCCCGCTGGCGCCGAAAATGGGTGGCCGCTTCGATTAAAGCTAGCTCTGACGTCGGGCTGATAAAAAAGATCCGAAACTCTTGATCCCGACTTAGATATTGAGCGTAGGCGGCGCCGTAGGTCAAGAAGGGCTGATATTGGGCGTTTTGGTTCGTATAAACTTCAAAAAACGGCATCGCGTAGGCCGTCATATAACCGTGGAGAACGTCGGGATTGGGCAAGGTCAGATCGGTGGCGGATTTCACCATTTCTTTGAGGCCGGGATCTAACTGGGAAAAATCCACGTGGGCTTGCCCCTCCGCTAACAGCAAATACTTGTCTTGACTGCCTAGACGAGGCCAAGTGCGCATTTGTTCTAAAACAAAGGGAGTGGCGGGGTCGTAACTGCCGCCAATGATCATCACCGGGATTTTCACGGAATGGAGACCCCGAATCCCAAAAACGGCGCTGTTGACGGGGTTGCCCAGAACCAGTGAGGTAATGCGGGGATCTTTAAATTGGTAATCCTTCTGCGGTAGTTTCAGGGCCTGGCATTGCAACAGCAAGGAAACATTGGGCACGCCGTCCTGAGGAACGCATTCCCGCTGGAGAGTTTCCCATTCAAAGGTAGCGCCCCCTAGAGCCAGCGCCGTATAACCCCCAAAGGAATGACCGCCCATGCCCACTTGGGTCAAATTTAAACGCCCGCCAAATTCTGGGCCGTTTCGGCGCTCCAGTTCATCGAGGACAAAAGTGACATCTAGGGGACGATCGATAAAGTCTTCAACTAGAAACACCTGCCGGGACGTTCCTGCGATTAAGGCCTGGGCCTGTTGGAAATCGCTCCCAGGGTGCTGGGGCAGAACTACCAAGAAACCGTGGGAAGCCAAATGCTCGGCGATTTGGCTAAAATCCTCCGGTCGGGAGGCCAGGCCGTGGGAGAAGACCACCACCGGCGTTTGCCCCTCCCGCCAACGCTGGGGGCGGTAAACATTGACATAAAAGGCCCGTTGCCGTTTCTCGTCGAAGAGATGCCAAGTCTGGCTAGGGCCGACGCCGTAGGGGCCGAGTTGGCGGGGATCGGGGAGTTGGCTGAAATTAACCCCGGCGCCGACTTTTTCCGCTTCTAGGGCGGAGAGACGCTCCATTTCCCCGACGAAGTATTCCGACGCCTCCACCAAGAGCTGGAGATGACGGGCCCGGTTAATCAGGACATCCCCCGGCAGGTGCAGATCCACCGGCAGTTTTTCCAGCACATTGATCAGAGTTAACCCCGACTCCCCTTGCGCCGATTGAACGATAGCCGCCCGCAGGTTATATAAACCGTTGCGAGACCAAGGTTGCGCCAAGATTAAGCCGCTCCGTCGGAGCAGATCGGCGCCGAGTTGGGAGTTGAGAAAACGGGAGACTAAACCGGGGTCTAGCTCTAGGGGGGTGGTGAGAAAGCGCCGGGCCTCCGTTAATTGTTCCGGGGCGGCGCCGACGACGTTAAAGTAAAACCGCAGATTGGCGTCTACCGTTCCGGTATCGGCAAACTGTCGCAGGGAATTGACCCGCACCGTAAATTTGAGGGGGCCGTAGGTGAGAAAAATATTTTCCGCCGCCTTAACGGGGGCGGAAAATAACAGCGCCGACACGAGACCGCCAAACAGGGAGCGCCAAAACGCGCGGTTAAGCATGGGTTTAAACCTAGGGGGAAAGGGATTAAGGATGATTAAAGCGCCTGAATCCACTCTTTGATCTCGTACTCCGTCCAAACGCCGTGGCGCCAGTAGGGATCGCCCTCAACCAGTTCCCGCACTTGCTCTCGGCTCTCGGCTTCGTAGAGACCGAAAACCTGGGTCAAATCCTGGGTGGGGCCGATAGTCAGCAAAATTCCCCGCTCTTTTTGGGCCTGCAATCCCTCTAAATGGGCCTGACGGTAGGGCGCTCGTTTTTCGAGGACGTTGTCGCAGTAGCGCCCCCAAAGGACGTATTTTGTCATAAGGATTCTTGAAGAGTCTTCAACGGTGTGGACAAACCCAAGGCGTTATCCATTCTAACGATGAAGTTGTCCGCAACGGCTATTTCAACCTCATGATTGAGTTGTCCCTAGGGTACTTAAAGATATGGCTAAACCAACTTGGCGACGGGCCGTCGGCGTCTGGGGAAAACAACTGCGGCGGGGCTTTTCCCAAAATCTTGACCTGAGCGACGAGCAGAAGGCGGCAATCTATATTCAGTTAGCGGAATCCGTCAGTCTGAGGGACATTAGTTTTTGGTTGGAGGTGATCTTCGCCGCTGGGGTGGCCACCCTAGGACTCGTCCTCAACAGTCCGGCGGTGATTATTGGGGCCATGCTCATTTCTCCCTTAATGGGCGGGATTTTAGCCAATGGTCTGGCCCTGGCGATGGGAGACATCGTTCTAGCGATTCGCTCTTTGGTGAATTTAACCCTCAGTTCCACCCTCGCCGTTTTCTTCGCCCTCGGGTTAGTAATTCTCCTCCCCTTTCAAGAAATCACCAGCGAAATCGCCGCCCGCACCCAGCCCAATTTGCTGGATCTGATTGTGGCCCTCTTTTCCGGCGCCGTCGGCGCCGTGGCCACCTGTAAACAGATCAAAGGCGTAGCGGCGTCCCTGCCGGGGGTGGCCATCGCCGTGGCCTTAATGCCGCCCCTCTGCGTGGTGGGCTATGGCATCGGCACGGCGCTCAGTTCCGGCCACGGCGAGGGTTGGGTTCTAGCCAGAGGCGCCGGGTTGCTGTTTTTTACCAACTTAGTCGCCATCATTTTTGCCTCCCTGATTGTTTTCTTTTTTATCCGGTTTGACTATCCTCGGGTCCAGAACTTAGTGATGGATTGGAAAGCGCAAAATCCCGATATCCAGCCCACTCAAGCTTGGGTGGATAGTCTCCCCCTCGCGCCGAGTCTGAAAACCATTGGCAATTTACCCAGCCGGATTTTTCTGATCCTGATCGCGTTGGGGGTCATTTCCCTACCCCTGACCCAATCCCTAGGGAAACTGCGCGCGGAAATTCTCAGTAAACGGGAGGAAACCCGCCTACGGGAGCAGATTACGGCGCTGTGGCAGACGTCCCTAGCCCAATTCGGCGACGGTCAGCCCCGGGCCTACCTGAATCGTCTCAATTTTCAAAAAACGCCGGATTTGTTAACCGTTAATATCCAAGCCGTTACCCGCCAACTCTTCAGCGCCGAGGAAAAAGCGCGATTTACTCAAGACCTGGCCGGCAAATTAAACCGCCCTCCCCAACAAATTTTTCTCAACCTGATCGAAATTCCCTCCCGCCAACTGGAATTAGGCGAAACCTCAGGGGAATCCTCCCCCGACCTAACTTGGGGAGAGTTGGGAACCCAGACCCAACGACTCCTCACCCAGGCGCTTCGCCCGATTTCTTTCCCGCCGGAAACCGCCCTGCTGGGCTATCGAGTCCTCTATTCCCTCGATTCGAGGACGGCGCCGCGCCTTCAGGCCCTATACCTCGCCGATCGTCCCCTCCAAGCGGACGCCGAATTTGTGCTGGGCAACCAAATCCGCGGCGCCCTAGGGCAACCGGAGTTAACGGTGGAATTTTCTCGCCTGGCTTCGGATCTCGGCGTTATTCCCCCCGGGCCGGCGCTGACGGACAAGGACCGGCGACAGTTAGACGAGGCGGGGAAAGCCCTGCGACAATATCCGAATTTACGGCTAGAGCTAACCTACGGTCTCCAGGCGCCGGAAGCGGAAAGCCGACTCCTGACCCAACTGGCGGCAGTGCGAAGTTATCTTCAACAAACCTGGGGCGTTCTCGGCCCCCGCCTTTTAGAAAAGGAAAGCCCCGGCGCCGGCCCTGGTATTAATCTCCGGTTATTCAATTCTCCAACCTCTCCAGCTTCCCTATCGCCAAACCCTGAAGGCGGGGAATAACGGGCAAATAGAGGTTGACGCTACGCCTAGGACGCAACCGGCGCCCTGGGAATTAGCGCCATAATTATTGATGAAGTAGTATTGAGAAATAGCGGGGACACTCTCCCCCTCTTGGATAGGAGCGACTGCGTTATGGTATCCATTGCCCCAGCCCACTACACGGACGTCCAAGTTGCCGCCTGGTTGCGAGGACTGTTAACCATCGCTTGGGCCGATGGCGATTTTACAGAGACGGAGCAAAGCCTGATTGCTAACTTGACCCAGGAAATGGGCTGTTCCGACCCCGATACTGTTTTGTTTAAAACCATCACCGCCGCCGATCTAGCGGAAGGTTTGGGACAGAGCAAAATTACCGCCGAAAATTTTCTGCGCACCGCCGTGCTAGTGGCCATCGCCGACGGCCTCTATTCTCCCCCGGAAGCCCAAATTCTCAAGGATTTTAGCGTCGCCCTAGGCATTAAAGTCAAAGCGCTGGAATCGTTGGAACACACCCTCTGCGACCCCCAGGACACCGAGGCCGCCCAGGAGCATCCCCACCCGGATTTGCTTCACCCTGTTAAGGACTGGTTAGACGGCATGGCCATCCATGACCCCCGCCTGGCCCGCTTTATCTGCCATCTGGTGCCGCCCCAATGTCCTTTTGAGCGAGACATTACTCTCTTTGGGCGCAAACTGGTTCATATTCCCCCCCTCTGTAAACTGAACCCCCTCTACGAGCAACTGGTGGGTCTCCGTTTCCGGGCGTTGTCCTACCTAGCGGACGACTGCCAGGAGGATGTGTCGGCCTATATTTAGCCGGGAGCTAAAGACCCAATTTGGCTTTGTTCTTCGCCTGAAAAGAAGACCAGAGCCAAACGGAGCCGGACACCAAAGACGGCGCTAACACAAAAACTGTGGCGGTGATAATCGGATGTTGCCGGGCGCCGGCGGACAAGCTCATCACCGCCAGGATCAAAGCGCAGTAAGCGAGTCCTAAAAAAGGCACGCCGAGGACGAGAAGGGCGAATTTTGTGTCTTTGTCCATGTTTCTTTACCCAAAAGTTGGATTTCAAGAATGACGCGGTATTGCGCCGCTAGGTGTGGGAACCCACTCCATATATAGCAGTCTCAAGTGACGTCTAAAATCCTAAAATAGCGTAGCCCTGACAGGTACAGTCCTTTAAGCGGGGGTCTAGTCCGAAAGTAGCCCCCCGTGTTGTTCTCGAAACTCCTCCGCTAACTGGCGCAGTCGCGGCGCCGATTTGGCGGTGACCATATCCAACTTAAAGGTTTGCCCGGCGCTTAAATATTCGGCGTAGGCGGGGTTGAGATAGGCGCGGTAGCGGTCGGGCGT
>JAYKIZ010000285.1:0-3798 GCA_035285965.1 Cyanobacteriota bacterium
GTAATGCCTTCAATCTGATTCGTAATTAACGACAGCGCCGACAGAACTTGCCCAAAGGCGACGCTGGCCTGGGCGATGGCGCCGAAATCCAAGGTTCCCGCTAAATAGAGGGGCGCGATAATCAAGTAGGGAATCAGGCGAGTGAAGTAGTTATACCCCAACTGGAAGAGGCTGATTAACGCTTGCCAAATAATCAGTAAGTTAAAGTTTTGAATCGCCCCCATTAGGCGTTCGACCACCTGATTTTTTTCCACCCCTTCCCCTTGGTAAAAGGCGATGGACTCGGCGTTATCCCGCACCCGCACCAGACCGTAGCGGAAGTTGGCTTCTAGACGCAGTTGGTTATAGTTAATGCCGATTAACCTGGTGCCGATGAGGAGAGCCACCACGGTGCCAAAAACGGCGTAGCCAACCAGTCCTAACGTCAGAGCCTTGGAAATACTGTAGAGGATGGCGGTGAAGGAGAGTAGGGTTAAGATCGAGTCAAGAATATCCAGCAGAAAATCGAGAGTAACGCTGGTAAAAGATTGAATGTCCTGGGTAATCCGTTGATCCGGGTTATCGATCAGAGTGTCCACCGCGTTGGAGTTAAGCTGGTAATAGGCGCGCCCTTGAAAATAGCGGTCTAAAAAATGTTTAGTGAGCCATTCCCGCCAGAGCAACCCTAATTTTTGACGGGTGTAGCGGTAGGCGACAATGATGGGAATCGCCACGACAATGACGATGCCGTAAATCCATAAAAATTGCCAAAAAACCGGCGCTTGTCTCTCGTTGAGCGCCGTGTCAATGAAGCGAAAGACAAAGCTGAGGATGACGTTCAGCCCATTGACCATGAAAAGCAAAAAGAGCAAAAAACCGAATAAAGACCACTGGGGCCAGCGACGTTTCAGTTTGTTCCGTTGGCTGAAAAAAACTAAGCCGCAGACTGCTAAAACCCCTAAGGCAATGAACGGCGCCGGGGAATTGATCAACTGCTCTACCCCTTTGATTAACCCCTGACCGCCAGTTTGGAAAAATTCCGGGAAAAAGAAACGAGCGCCGAGGGTCAGCCCCACGGTGAGGAAAAAAGTGACCGCCACCACCGTTAACAGTAGGGTCAGGATTAGCCCCAAAAAAATAGGAGTTTGCCGAGCGCCGGTGGGGAAAAAATAGGGCTGGGCCGTCTCAATGAAGCGACGCCAGAGGAGGGGACTAAAACGAAATTTAGGAGTCGGGGTCATGGGAACCAATAAAATGAGAGTCGGCCGACGCCGTCTGAGATCAACGCCAAAACTCCGGCGCGTCAGACGTTCATCGGCAGGGGGCTGAAAAAAGGGTTATGGCGTAAAGACAAGCCAGCGTTACTTCGCGGCCGCCTCTTTAACTCCAGAGGCGGCGCTTTGAGCCGCGGAGTCCTCTTGGATAGGCAGTCCGTCCCGCAATTCCAAAATTCGAGACACCGCCACCCGCTCGCCGGGATTAACGCCCTGGAGAATTTGATAGGATTGCCCCTGAATACCGCCCAAAGTGACGGGTGTTTGTCGGGCCACCAATTGACTGCTTCCCGCCTTCGCGGCCTGGGCCACGTAGACGAATTTTTGAGCGCCGATGGCGGTGACGGCGCTGGTGGGAACGAGCAGACCCTCCCGCCGGTTCCAAACGATGCGCACCCGGACGTATTGGTTATTTCTTAATTCTCCCTTGTTAGGAAAAATCACCTTGGTTAAAATCGCTTGAGCGTTCTGATCCACCGTGGGGGAGATAAAGCTAATTTGCCCCGCTGTCCCTTCCCGCCCGTCAGCTAAGAGGATTTTGACGGGCAAGCCCATCCGCAACTGGGAGACCCGTTCGATGGGAACATTAATATTCATTTCGAGGATATTATTATTGGTGACGGTGGTAAAGGCTTCCCCCTGTCGGAGATAATCCCCCACCTTGGGCGTAATGGTGCCCACCTCCCCGTCAATCGGCGCTACGACCCGATTAAAGACCAGATTTTGGGTGGTGGATCCGAGTTGTCCCTGGGCTTGGTTGATGGCGGCCCGTTGGGCTTCAACGTTAGCCTGGGCCACCGAGACCTGCTGGTCTAGAGAGCGCAAATTTTCCTGGGCCTGCTGGAGGGACGCTTTAGCGGCGTCGATGCTGGCCTTGGCCGCCAAGACCGAGGCCCGAGAAGCTTGAACCGTTTTGCTGGCGGCCTCTACATTCGCTTCCGCGTCTTGCAAATCCGTGGTTTTATTATCCAGATCTTGCTGGGGTTGCACCCCGGTTTTAACTAAAAAATCAGAGCGTTTATAGTTAATCTGAGCTAAATTTTTGTTGGATTCCGCCCGCTTCAGATCCGCCTCTTTGGTCTTGAGGGTTTCCTGGGCGTTGGCGTAGTTGGCGATGGTGTTGGCGATGTTGGCCTGTTGATTGAGCACAAAGGCCCGAGCCGCGTCCCGTTGAGCTTGAATATTACGGACGTCCGCCTCGCTTCCCTGCAAATTGGCCCGCTGAATATCTAAATTTCCCGCCGCCGCGTTGACGTCTTCCTGCTGTTGAATGGGGTTGAGGAGCATGATGGGATCGTTCTTGCTCACCTTTTGCCCATAGTTAACGAAAATTTTGAGAATCCGCCCGTTAATTTGCGGCGCCAGTTCCACAAACTCGCTGGCGATGAGCGTCCCCACAAATTCGCTGCTTTCCGTGACCAAGGATTGTTCTAGGGTTTTGAGACTCACCGGCAAGGCCTTCGGCGCCGGAGGGGCGGCCCGTTCCTGGCCGCAGGCCCCTAAACCAAGGCTGAGCAGCGCCGCCAGTCCGAAAGAAGGAAGAGAAAATCGGAAGGAAGTCATAGGATGGGGAAGAATCGGGCCAAATCTCAGGGATTGCTTTCGATAATAGCAGAGAGGGAAAGGGTCGCCAGCCCCGGCCGGGAAGACTTAAACTGGGCCTCTGCCCCTGGGTTGGCGCTTAATTCTAGCGCCGCTTTCTCAAAACGCTCCCCCATTGTTTATGTTCTCAACGCTACTAGTCTGGCTCAACCGTTTTTTAGTTCTAGACGTGTTTGTGGTTTTGCTCGGTTTCTTCTGGTTTGTCGGCGCCCTCGCGGGGGAGGCCAGCGGGCTTTCCCTGGGCTACGATCTCTGGCTCCAACTCTGGCCCCTCCTCTTCCAACCCGCCATTAGCATTCTCATCCTCGGCGCCTTAGGCAATGGCTTAGCGGGAAAAATACAACAATGGCGACGGGGCCGCGGGACGCCCTAACTCTGCTGTAAATCCCTAGAATCGAGCTACAATTAAGGACGGCAAATTGGGCCCTCGGCCCTCGGCCGCTTTTTGTTTTTTCGCCCCGACCCATGGTAGCTACTCCTCCCCTGTCTTCCCCCAAAGTCTCTAAAGTCGAACTCCTTAAAGAAAAGAGCGATTATCTCCGGGAACCCTTAGCGACGGAATTGCGGGAAGACACCACCCACTTCAGCGAAGACGCGGTGCAAATCCTGAAATTCCACGGCTCCTACCAACAGGACAACCGGGATAATCGGGTCAAGGGGCAGGAAAAGGATTACCAATTTATGCTCCGCACCCGCAATCCGGGGGGCTTGATTCCGCCCCAGCTTTACCTAGCGCTGGACGATCTAGCTTCGGAGTACGGCAACCAGACCCTACGGGTCACCACCCGCCAGGGGTTGCAGATCCACGGCATTCTCAAAAAAGATTTAAAAACCGCCATCGGCGCCATTGTCAGAAATATGGGGTCCACCCTCGGCGCCTGCGGCGATATTAACCGCAATGTCATGGCGCCGCCGGCGCCCTTTCGCCACAAACCGGACTACG
>JAYKIZ010000286.1:0-4288 GCA_035285965.1 Cyanobacteriota bacterium
CCCCGGGAGGTCTTAAACGACAAGGCTCAAATCATACGGGTTTCCTGCGGGATTTTAGAGTATCTTCCCAAGGAAGAATTGTGGGATTACCTAGATAATTTTGCGGACAACGCCATCGCCTACCTGCGGGAGCAGGGGGAACTGCCCGACATCATCCATAGCCACTACGCCGACGCCGGTTATGTGGGCGCCCGTCTTTCCCACCAGTTGGAAATTCCCCTGATCCACACCGGCCATTCCCTGGGGCGCTCGAAGCGGAAACGCCTCCTGGCCAGCGGGGTTAACCGGGAGGCGATCGAACGGCGCTATAACATGACCCGCCGCATTAACGCCGAGGAGGAAACCCTCAGTTCCGCCCAGAAGGTCATCACCAGCACCCACCAAGAAATCAACGAGCAGTACGCGCAATACGACTACTACGAACCCAAACAAATGTGCGTCATTCCGCCGGGGACGGACATGGCTCAGTTCTATCCGCCCCTGGGGAACGAATGGGAAAGCCCCGTTTTTCAGACCCTGACCCGTTTTTTGCAAAATCCCCGCAAACCGATACTTCTGGCGCTGTCCCGTTTGGATCAGCGGAAAAATATTCCCACCCTCATCGAAGCCTTTGGTCAATCTCCCCAACTACAGGAGCGGGCCAACTTGGTGATTGTGGCCGGTCTGCGGGAAGACGCACGGGATCTAGACGACAACGCCCAATCGACGCTGGTGGATATTTTCTTTGCCCTCGACCGCTACGACCTCTACGGCAAGGTCGCCTACCCTAAGGGCTTTTCGGGGGAGGAGATTAGCGCGATCTATCGACTGGCGGCGCTCTCCGGCGGAGTCTTCGTCAATCCCGCCTTAACGGAACCCTTTGGCTTGACCTTAATTGAAGCCGCGGCCAGCGCCCTCCCCATCGTGGCCACCCAGGACGGCGGCCCGGTGGATATTTTGAAAAACTGTCAAAACGGCTATTTGATCGATCCCCTCGACCCCCAGGACATTGCGGATACCCTACTCAAGCTCCTGACCGATCCCCAGCAGTGGCAAATCTTCGCCCAGAACGGCGCTCAACGGGTCAAGCGCCGCTACACTTGGGAATCCCATGTGGAGAGCTATCTGCAAATGCTCCGGCCCATTGTGGAAAAAACGGAGAAGTTGCCGGCGCTCAACCGCCAGCGCCGTTCCATCCTCTACCAAAGCGGCGCTATTGTCTCCAGTTTGGATCAGAATTTACTGGGGGACCGGGAGTCTTTACAGGCTTTAGTCCAGCGTCTTCAAAAACACCAAAAGGAGATCAGCTTTTGCATCGCCACGGGGCGCTCCCTCAACTCGGCGCTCAAGGTTCTACGACAATACAATATCCCTCAACCGGACGCCCTGATTACCAGTATGGGCACGGAGATTTACTATGCGGCGGAACTCACCCCGGATAAGGCCTGGACAAATCATATTAACTATCTTTGGAGTCGTCCCCGTCTGGTAGCCCTGCTGGCGAATATTCCGGGGTTGGCGCTCCAGCCCCAAAAGCAACAGAGCGCTTACAAAATCAGCTATTTCTACGACCCGGCGTTAGCGCCGAGCGTGGAGGAAATTCGGCGCTTGCTCTTGCAAAACGAGCAAACGGTAAACAGCGTTTTTTCCTTCGGGCAATTTTTAGACATCCTTCCCGTCCGGGCCTCCAAAGGGTACGCGGTTCGTTGGTTCGCTCAACAGCAGGACATTCCCTTAGAGCGGATTTTAACCGCCGGAGGCTCTGGCGGCGACGAAGATATGATGGTGGGCAACACCCTCTCGGTGGTGGTGGCCAATCGTCACAGCGAAGAATTAGCCAATATTAGTTTAGTAGAACCTATTTACTTTTCTGAAAAACAGTTTGCCGCCGGTATCCTCGATGGGTTGGAGCATTACGACTTTTTCCAACTCTGCCAGGAGGGGTAAAAAATGTCGCTTCTCCTCTGCACGGATCTAGACCGGACGTTGATTCCCAACGGCGCGGCGCCGGAATCCCCTCAGGCCCGACTCCGATTTCGAGCCTTTATTCTGGGTTCTCCCGTAACTCTGGCCTATGTGACAGGCCGGGATCTAACGTTAGTTCAGGAAGCCATTCAAGTTTACGATCTACCCCAACCGCATTTTGTCATCGCCGACGTCGGCGCCAGCGTCTATGACTTTAGGGTTCAGGGCGCTCCCCAACGGCTTCAGGGGTGGGACGCTCAGATCGGCGCCGCCTGGGAGGGGCGAGAGGCTCAGGGGTTAATTCCCTTACTGGCAGAGTTGATGGCGGACTGGCCCTGCCGTCTGCAAGAGCCGGAAAAACAGAGTCGTTATAAATTGAGTTATTACCTAGAGGGGGAGCTAAACCCGGAACCTCTGCTCAAGGCGGTAAAACAGCGCCTCCAGGGTCTCAACCTCGACGCCAACTTGATTTGGAGCTTGGACGAAGATGCCGGCGTCGGCTTGTTGGATATTTTGCCCCCCGGCGCTAATAAAAGCCAAGCTATTGCCTATTTAATGGAACGCCAAAATTTTAGCCTCGACAACACCCTCTTCGCCGGGGACAGCGGCAATGATTTAGACGTCTTGCTCAGTCCCATTAAAGCGGCGCTGGTGGCCAACGCCCATCCCCAGGTCAAGGAAGCCGCCCGGCGCCGAATCGCGGAGGAAAACCGCAAGGAGACCCTCTATTTTGCCCAGGGCGCCGGCCCGGGGAACGGCAATTACAGCGACGGGATTTTAGAAGGCGTGGCCCATTTTTTCCCGGAAATCATGGCGGGAATTTAGGAGGATTTCCGCAGAGCGCCGTAGAACTGGAACCGTTCCCGCAGTCCGGCGCCGTCCAGATCTTGCGTCCAATACTCAATCAAGGCGTGACCCAAGGCCCAGGCGTTACGATCCGGGGGCAGGGCGTTATCCATCACCACGGGCCAGAGACTGAGGAGATCAAAGGTAAGGGGGCGCTCCGCCGCGTTTAGCAACCCGAATAACTCCTGGGCCATCTGTAATTTACCAATGGCTACGGGTAACTGCTCCACCGGAATTTGCTCCGCTAAGAGGTAGGCCAGGGTGGGGGAGCCGGTGGTTAAAGTGGCGATGAATTTGAGAACCGGGCTTTTCAAAAAGGCCGTTAACCCCTGGGTCGTAGCCATCTGGAGGGTATAGCGCTCGATTAATTTGGCGGCGGCTAGGGCCCGCGCATCCAGATCCGCTAAAAACTGAGCCAGACGGGTTTCCTGCCCCGGGCCAATGGCTTCCACCAAGGTTACCGCCAACCGCTCTAAACCCCAGGCGGCCCGGTTTTGAGCCTCGTCGGCGCTGACTAGGGGTAAAATTTGGCCGCAATCAGCGCCGAGTTGTTCGCTTCGATAGGCCAGCGCCTCCCGGATGGCCCGCTCTTTGGAGCGCTCGCCGGTGAGCCAATCGTAGGGAGGATTCCATTCCCGTAGGGGACGGAGACGATCCACCTGGGTGACGACCAGAATCACGGGAATTTCCGCGTTAACCCGGCGCAAATCCCGAAGAAAATCCCCGTCCATCTCCAGCGCCGGATCGAGGGCGGGGGTCAGAAGCAGGATTAAATCCGCCCCCTGGCTAAGGTCTAAAACCTCCTGCCGTAGCTCCTGGCGCTGGCTCTGCTCGTAGCCGGGACTATCCCAGAGTTTGAGGATTTCTCCCCCCGGCGCTTGCCATTGATACTCGGTGAAGTCCGAGGTGTTGGGCAATAAATCCGTCACCGCTAGGGCTTGCTGAAAGAGACTATTAATTAAACTGCTTTTACCGGCGCCGGTGCGGCCCACCACTCCTAGAACCAGGGGCGCCTGGGCGATGGTTTGACTATCGGTTCCTTGAGCCAACAGTTCCCGGAGAGTCTGGCTCTTGACCTGAAGCCGTTTTTCCGTTATCGGCGTTAACCAATCTCCCGCCGGGGTTTCGGCGCTGTAGAGCGCCAGGGCCTGACGGCAGAGATTGCGCAGGATCGTTTCCCGCAGAAGTTGGCTCAGGTTTAGCAACAACTCCGCCTGGGCCCGTTGGGCGCTGCCGTCGCTGGCGAAGCGGGCCGCGGCTTGGACGGGGTTCAGTAACCACTGGCTCCAATACCAGACTTTGCCCAGGCGCCGGAGGGTCGGCTCTAAATTTTGATAGGTTTCGTAGGCTCGATAGCCCTGGGCGACAGTCACTTGATTTAAGGTCGGCGCTAGGGTGGCCATCCACTGATCCACATCCTCTAGGGTGCCCCGGAGCAGTTGGTAGGCGGAGGGAATATAAAGGTTGAGGAGGGGATATTTTTCCTGGGGCGCGTAAA
>JAYKIZ010000287.1:0-5865 GCA_035285965.1 Cyanobacteriota bacterium
CGCCATGTGGTCTGCGCCCAGATGACGGCGGAATTTTTAACCTTTAGCCAGGAGCGGGGCAATGACTTGATCACGCCCATGCCGATGTATCAATTTCCCGGCCTCAAGCCCGGCGACCGTTGGTGCCTCTGCGCCGCTCGTTGGCGGGAAGCCCGCTTAGCCGGAACCGCGCCGCCGGTGGATCTCTACGCCACCCACCAAGCGGCGCTGGAAGTCGTCTCCCTAGAAGACCTGTTAACCCACGCCTTACCCCTGAAAGAGAGAGAATCCTAACCCTTAGGAGTCGGCGTCTGCTCCGAGGATTGACCTTCGCTTTCCTCCAGTCGGGCCTGCATTTTGACCGACTCCTCTAAATTTTGGGCCTCTCGTTTAAATTCGCTTTCAAATTCCCGGGACGCCTCCTGAAAGCCCCGGAGGGCCTTGCCTAAACTGCGGCCGATTTCCGGCAATTTTTTGGGGCCAAAGACCAGAAGCGCGATGACTAAAATCAGCGCCATTTCCGGTAAGCCAATGCCAAAAACATTCATCTCGCCGTCTCCCCCTTGAGGTGTTTAAAAAGAGAAAAAGACCCCGGCGCGCCGAGATCTGGTTAAAAGCTAAGAATTAACCGAGGCTAGAATTCTAACCGTTCCAATCGACGGTAAACCCTTCCAAAACGAGGGAGGAATTATAGATTTGGAGGATAATTAGCAAAAAGACCAAAAACAGGGCCATAAAAACCCCCATAACCGGGGTCGTGCCCCAACCGGGGACAACTTTACCGTATTCCGAGTTGAGGGGTCGGAGAATATCGCTGAGCCGAGTGCGCTGTGCCATAGGTTATCCGCAAGAATCGCTAAAAGGAGTTTTTTAAGGTGCGTTGACATCCTCACCCCCCGAGGAGAGGTGATTCCGGCAGGTCGAACAAAGGGGACTGAGCGACCTTCGGCTGGGTTGACGGTGCGACGAGAAAAGCTTCCTTTGCATAAAGTCTCACCTTCTCGACCCGTCCGTTTAACGTCTCCGTCTGTCTCCCGGCGACTTTGGCAAATATCGTAACATAAAGCCGCCCCTGAATCTTCTCCTCCATAATGGGGCTTTAGAACCAATCCTCTGAATGGTATGATAGGAGGAAATCGTATCGTCCGTAACCTAATCCCCATGGAACCCGCCGCCGTCATCGGTATTTCCTTCGCCTCCATCTTAATCGCCATCACTGGCTTCGCCATTTACACCGCCTTTGGCCCCCCTTCCGCCACACTGAGCGACCCCTTTGAAGACCATGAAGACTAAGCGCCGACCCTAAAGATTCCAGCTCCATCGACCGCGCTATGCCTACCCTCGATCTTTTTGGGGTTCCCCACGCCTACGAGCGCCTCGGCGCCTCGAATTCGGAAAAAAACCGTCCGGTTTTGGTCTTTGTCCACGGCTGGCTTCTGAGTCGTCGGTACTGGTATCCCCTGGCGGAAAAATTGGCGCCCCACTACCCCTCCCTTCTCTACGACCTGCGGGGCTTTGGCGATTCGCTCTTAACCACGCCCTCCTCGGCGCCGTCCTTTAGTTTGGCGGCCTACGCCCGGGACTTGGTGGCTCTGCTTGCGGCGCTGGAGATTAACCAAGCTTGGCTAGTGGGTCATTCCCTCGGCGGCAGTATCGCCCTCTGGGCCGCCAGTCTAGCGCCGGAGCAAATTCAGGGCGTGGTCTGTCTCAACGCCGGGGGCGGTATTTATCTTAAAGAAGAATTCGAGCGTTTTCGGGGCATGGGCGAGCGTCTCGTCGCCTTTCGCCCCCCTTGGTTGCCGGGGGTGCCGGGTCTGGATTGGCTCTTCAGTCGCATGATGGTGGATCAGACCCTAGAGCGGCGCTGGGGCCGCCAACGTCTGCGGGATCTGGTGCGGGCTAACCCGGAGGCGGCCCGGGGGTCTCTGCTAGAATCCACCACGGAGGAAGAAGTTCATCACCTCCCCCGTCTGGTTTCCCAACTCCGACAACCGGTCTATTTTTTCGCCGGGCAACAGGATAAGGTCATGGAAGCCAAGTACGTGAACTATTTAGCCAGTTTCCATTCCTCTTTTTACCCCCAGGGACAAAACGTGATCGAATTGCCCAACTGCGGTCATTTTGCGATGTTAGAACAACTGGATTTAGTGGCGGAGAAGTTGGGCTATATTTTAGAGGCAAAACTCTAGGAGAACATTTCAGCGATAGATAACAGCGTTGCCTAGGTAAGCGCGGAACTTGGAGTTCCCCAGAATAATCCCAAGCGTTTGAAGCCGGTCTGAAAGGGGGCAGCGAGAGCGCCCCCCCCGTTGCGCCTTTATTATTTTCCGGCGCCGGCGGGCATGCCCAGCAGATCCTCAATTTTGGGCATTTGCTCCAGGGGAATCACCCGGCCGGCGTCCTCAAAGCCCGAGATTTGGTCAAAGTTGAGGTAGCGGTAAAGCTCCCCTTTAAAGGGGTCCACTTTTTCCTGGACAATGGCCAGATATTCTGCCGCCGTGGGAATTTTCCCCAATAAAGCGCAGACCGCCGCCAGTTCCGCCGAGCCGAGGTAAACCTGAGCGCCTTTGCCCATGCGGTTGTTAAAGTTGCGGGTGGAGGTGGAGAAGACCGTGACTCCGTCTTCTACGCGGGCTTGGTTGCCCATGCAGAGGGAACAGCCGGGCATTTCCGTCCGCGCTCCCGCCGCCGCAAAGACGCCGTAAACCCCTTCTTCCCGCAATTGTTGCTCGTCCATACGGGTGGGGGGACAAATCCAAAGAACCGATTTAATGCGACCGGCGCCTTCGAGGATTTTAGCCGCGGCCCGGTAGTGGCCGATGTTGGTCATACAGGAGCCGATAAAGACTTCGTGGATGACGTCCCCGGCGCATTCGGACATCAGCTTCACGTTATCGGGGTCGTTGGGCGCCGCCACAATCGGTTCCGTGATCTCGCTCAGGTTGACTTCAATGGTGTCCACATACTCGGCGTCGGGGTCGGCGCTCATTAAACTGGGATTGGCTAACCACTGCTCCATCTTGGCGATGCGCCGGAGGAGGGTGCGGGCGTCGGTATACCCCCGAGCGATCATATTTTTCATCAGGCTCACATTGGAGCGCAGATATTCCGCCACGGTGGCTTCGCTCAGTTTGATGGTGGAGCCGGAGCAGGAGCGCTCGGCGGTGGCGTCCGTCAGTTCAAAGGCCTGTTCTACCTTGAGATCGGGTAGGCCCTCCATTTCCATGATGCGACCGTTGAAGACATTAATCTTATTTTCCTTGCCCACCGTCAGTTTGCCCTGTTGCATCGCCACCCAGGGAATGGCGTTAACAATATCCCGTAGGGTTACTCCCGGTTGCAGTTCGCCGCTGAATTTCACTAAAACCGACTCCGGCATATCCAGGGGCATCGCGCCCAGCGCCGCCGCAAAGGCCACCAGACCGGAGCCAGCGGGGAAGGAAATCCCTAGGGGGAAACGGGTGTGGGAATCGCCGCCGGTGCCGACGGTGTCCGGCAGTAACATGCGGTTGAGCCAGGAATGGATAATGCCGTCCCCCGGCCGCAGGGCCACGCCGCCTCGGGTGGCGAAAAAGTCCGGCAGGTCTTTGTGGGTTTTAATGTCCACCGGTTTGGGATAGGCCGCGGTGTGGCAGAAGGATTGAAGCACAAAATCGGCGCTGAAGCCGAGGCAAGCCAATTCCTTCAACTCGTCCCGAGTCATGGGGCCGGTGGTGTCCTGGGAGCCGACGGTGGTCATGAGGGGTTCGCAGGCCGTTCCCGGTCGCACGCCCGCTAGTCCGCAGGCCTTACCCACCATCTTTTGGGCCAGGGTGTAACCTTTGCCGGTATCCGCCGGCGCCGTCGGGCGGGTGAAGAGTTCGCTGGGGGGCAACCCTAGGGCTTCCCGAGTTTTATCCGTCAGCGCCCGGCCAATCAAGAGGGGAATTCGTCCCCCGGCCCGGACTTCGTCCAGAATGGTGTCGGGTTTGAGACTAAAGGCGGTCAGAGTTTCCCCGGCTTCGTTCGTAATTTTCCCCTCGTAGGGATAGATCGTAATCACGTCGCCGGTGTTTAATCCCGTTACGTCGCACTCGATGGGCAGAGCGCCGGAATCTTCGGCGGTGTTAAAAAAGATGGGCGCGATTTTTCCCCCCAGAATATAGCCGCCGGAGCGTTTGTTGGGCACAAAGGGAATGTCGGCGCCGATGTGCCAGAGAACGGAGTTAATGGCGGATTTGCGGGAAGAGCCGGTGCCCACCACATCCCCCACATAGGCGACAGGATAGCCCTTTTCTTTTAACTGGGCGATAGCGCCTAAAGCCTCCGGCATTTTCGATTCCAGCATCGCCAAGGCGTGGAGGGGAATATCCGGGCGGGTGGTGGCGTGGGGCGCCGGGGAGAGGTCGTCGGTGTTGGTCTCGCCGGGTACCTTTAACACGATGACGGTAATGCTTTCAGGGACCTTGGGCTTGGTGATAAACCAATCGGCTTCCGCCCAGGCGTCAATCACCTGTTTGGCGTAGGGATTGCGCTCCGATAAGTCTAAAACTTCGTTAAAGGCGTCGAAGACCAGGAGCGTTTTGCTCAAAGCGCCGGCGGCCGCGGAAGCGATATTGGGTCGGGGGGATTTGAGGAGTTCCACCAAAGATTGAACGTTATACCCCCCCATCATGGTGCCAAGGAGACTGACGGCGCCTTCCGGGGAAATCAGGGGACAGGTTGTTTCTCCCTTGGCCACCGCCGTTAAAAAACCCGCTTTGACGTAGGCCGCCTCGTCCACTCCGGGGGGAACTCTATCCCGTAATAGCAGAAGTAATTCCCCTTTTTCCGCCTCCGGCGGCTTTTTCAGTAATTCGCAGAGCGCCGCCGTTTGCTCGGCGCTGAGGGGCAGGGGGGGAATACCGAGTTGACGGCGCTCGGCGGCTTGGCGGTGATAATCGGCTAACATGGGCGCGGGTTGCTGATGGGAGGTTAAAAGGTCGGTTAAAGATTCTATTTTATGCGGAGAGCGAGAACAGTTCCCAGTAAACGGTTTGCTCCCCCCTAGCCTCTACTAGACCTTCGGGTAGGGCGGGTTCGGTCTGAAATCGAGAGATTTAGACAAGCGTCGTCAGCGCCGTTTGAAAATCGGGTAGTCACCAGGGAGCATCTCACTTTTGCATAGAGTTATTTTGAGCGACAGTTTTTTTGCACTAAATGTGGGTGGATAGCTGTCCATTGAGATAAGCGCAACGATGCCGCCTGATTTGAAAGATTACGATGCCTTTTCACAATTCAGTTAGGACTTCTATACCCTCAAAAAAATCTTTGCTATGGAGAAGAACTTGCTCCATAAGTAGATGTGTTCGAGTCGCCATTTGCGACTGTTTCCACAACCTCCGGTAAAGGGGGATTGGGTTCTTATCCTCTCGATCGCAGTGGGCGATCCGGATTGCGATGACTATATGCCTAGTAAAAAATCAGCGGTTAAAAGTCAAAATAGTTTTTTAAAACTATTTACAAGATTGACGGAGAGCGCGTTCCTCCCCTAAACTTTGGGCAAGTTCCTCTCCCGTTTGTGTGTTATGTCTGGCCAACCGCTCTATATCCTCCTCCTCAATATCCACGGTCTTGTCCGGGGACGCCATCTAGAGCTAGGACGGGACGCGGATACCGGGGGACAGACTAAATATGTGTTGGAACTGGCCCAGGCGCTGTCCCGCCATCCAGAGGTGAAACGGGTAGATCTGATGACTCGCCTACTGGTGGATCCCCAACTCAGCGCCGACTATGGTCAACCCCGGGAGGTCTTAAACGACAAGGCTCAAATCATACGGGTTTCCTGCGGGATTTTAGAGTATCTTCCCAAGGAAGAATTGTGGGATTACCTAGATAATTTTGCGGACAACGCCATCGCCTACCTGC
>JAYKIZ010000288.1:0-9398 GCA_035285965.1 Cyanobacteriota bacterium
CGGGCTTGGCAAAATCAGTTTATGGACTTGCTGTAACTTTATCCGCGTTTAAATGACTGAAGTTATTCGTCTAGATCAGGTTTCTCTCCATCGGCGGACTCAAGAAGAGTTCTCCTATGATTTGAAACGCACTATTTTCTCTGTCCTGGAGGGGAAATACCGTAAGCCCAGCCGTAAGCTGGTGTTAGACCGTATCGATTTAACCGTCAGCGCCGGGGAAAAAATCGGCATTATCGGCTCCAACGGCTCCGGTAAATCCACCCTTCTCAAGGTGATCTGCGGTATCCTCCAACCGACCCAGGGGACCTTGCGAGTACGGGGGGACATCGCGCCGTTAATCGAACTCGGCGCCGGTTTTGACCCGGAGTTATCCGTGCGGGACAATATCGTTCTCTACGGGGTGATGTTGGGTTTTTCCCGTCAGGAAATGCAGGAGCGGGTCGAATCCATCCTAGATTTCGCCGAACTTCAGGACTGTTGCTACGCGCCGGTGAAGTCCCTCTCTTCCGGCATGTCGGCCCGTTTGGGTTTCGCCATCGCCACGGATGTGCAACCGGATATTCTCATCCTCGACGAAGTTCTTTCCGTAGGGGACGAGCATTTTAAACACAAGTGTCAAGCTCGCATGAATAAACTGTGGAATCAGCACACCACGATTTTGGTGGTTTCCCACGGTTTGCCCTTTATTCAGGAATCCTGCGAGCGGGCCATTTGGCTAGATAAGGGGCAAATTCGCTTTATGGGCGGTAGTCAGGATACGATTGATCATTATCTGGAAGCCGTCCGGGAAAGCGACGCGGCGCAGTTGTCAATTTGACGTAATCTATTCAACGGATTAACTGAATTCCTCAGCAACGGAGAACAAGAATCATGAAAATTTTAATCACCGGCGGCGCGGGCTATATCGGCTCCGTCTTAACCCCGGCGCTGTTGGCCGCGGGCCACGAGGTGACGGTTCTGGATAGCTTTATGTTTGGACAAAATAGCCTGGCGGACTGCTGTCACTACGAGACTTTCCAGGTCGTCCGGGGCGACTGCCGCAATGAGAAGTTAATGACCTCCCTTTTAGAAGACGCGGAAGCGATTATTCCCCTAGCGGCGCTGGTGGGAGCGCCGCTCTGTAGCCGGGATCAGATTGGCACCCAGACCATTAACCAGGACGCGGTGGAAATGCTCTGCCGTTTAGCCCGCCCGGAGCAAAAAATTCTCATGCCCGTGACCAACAGCGGCTACGGCATTGGCGAAGCGGGCAAATTCTGTACTGAAGAGAGTCCCCTACGCCCCATTTCCCTCTATGGCACGACCAAAGTGGCGGCGGAAAAAGCGGTTTTGGAGCGGGGTAATAGCATGACTTTTCGTTTAGCCACCGTCTTTGGCATGTCTCCCCGGATGCGGGTGGATCTGCTGGTTAATGATTTTGTCTATCGCGCTGTTTATGACCGGGCGGTGGTGATTTTTGAAGGGCATTTCAAGCGCAACTATATCCATATTCGGGACGTGGCCAAGGTTTTCCTCCACGGTTTGGATAACTTCGAGACTATGAAGGGTAAAGCCTACAATGTGGGGCTAGAAGACGCTAATCTCTCCAAACTGGAACTCTGCGCCGAAATCCAGAAGTATTTGCCCAATTTTGTCTATCTGGAAGCGCCGATTGGGGAGGACCCGGATAAGCGGGATTATATTGTCTCTAATCAGCGTATTTTAGCCACGGGCTTTACTCCCGATTGGTCCCTGGGGCGCGGTATTCGGGAATTAATCAAAGGTTACACGATTCTTCGGAATAGCGTTTACTCTAACGTTTAATTCAGATATCAGATTTCAGTTATCAGTCAACTCAATGACTCAACATTTACTGAGAGGCTTTGGCTTTTGGAGCGGCGCCGGTTATCCCTTTCGAGCCGGGGGTCTTCTACGGCGCTATCCCAGTTTAGCTCCCTACTTGGTTATCCCTCTGTTGCTGAATCTTGTTCTGGGCGTTTGGCTCTATTGGCAACTTCTGCAATGGGGGGAAAACAGCGCCGAAATCGGCCGCATTTACTTCGGCGCTTGGTGGCGGGAGTGGGGCGGACAATTGCCCGACTCTTTTCATTTTCTCGGGGAGATAATCACTCTCATCAGTTGGCTACTAGACTTATTATTCAAATTCTTTTTACTCATCATTGCCGGTTTTATTCTTTCCCAGTTGGGGGTCATTCTCGGCGCTCCCTGGTATGAAAAATTATCGGAAAAGTTAGAGAAAATTCTCTTGGGGCGTTTATTTTTACAAAACCTAGGCTTCGGCGCTGAAATTCGCAGATCGATCGCCTTTGAGGCGAAAAAACTGATTTTACTGCTAGGAATTGGCGCGCCCAGTTTATTCTTGAACGTCTTTCCTGGCTTCGGCTCCCTGGCGGCGACGGCGGTGGGCGTGACGTTAACGGCGACCCTCGCCTGTTTAGATTTTCTCAACCCTCCCCTAGAGCGCCGGCGCTTGTCCTTTCGAGCTAAATTGGGCTTAATTGGGAAAAGCTTACCCGCCAGCGCCGGGTTCGGGTTAAGCTGTCTCGTCTTGGTCAGTATTCCCGTGTTAAATCTCTTTACAATTCCCCTCTGTATTTTGGCGGGTACTTTGTTCTTTAGCGAGCGCCTTTATCCCCGCTATTTCGCCCCCCAGGAAGAAAATTTATCTTGACAAAGCGCATAGCTCGGGAATTAGGGAATTAGACTCTACCCCTCTTCCTGTTCAAGACGTAGCCTAAGCAACTTCAATTCCTCAAGCTCATTTATCAGGGGAGTCGGCAAAGGAAGCTGAGCCTCTTCTAATATGGCTTTAATACGGAATCGCCAATCATGTTTACAAACACTATGATAATAATTTCGTCTAGAAATTTGTTTAATTCTGTCGGCATCTTTAAGTAGATCTTCGATAAATTCTGGACTTTGTTCGGGTGAATCAGGTATTTCTATGGTTGAGTCCTCCCAATCAAATAATTCATTCATAAGAGGATTTGTCGGTCTTTTTCCTACCAAAACACAGCCAGTTGAAATACCGTCAAACCAACGAAAGGTAATAATAGACTCAGGAAATTCTCTCTGTTGACCGGGATAGAGCGTGTCGAAAGCGAGTAGAATCCTTATCTTTCTAAGAATATGATAAAACAGATTAGTAGTTTCCCTGTCTGAGCGGTTTTCATAGGGGAGAGAAGGAAATTTCTCTTTGGCTCTTGGAGAAAATCGATAATATAATCTCGGAGAAGATTTTTGATTAAACGATTGAAAGAGATAATCATGATATTGCATTGGCATCCGCCCAAAAGAGGTTACATCAATGCCTCTTGCTTCTTGATTACTTCCCTGACCAAGAACGTCAGAAGCAAAAGGAACCAAAGAGACTGGAATCCCAAAAGTTTTCTTGAGGGGGTCAACTAACCCTGGCAAGGCAACAAACAGATGGTCTATTTTTCTTATGTTCTTAGAGTAAGTTTCAAAGCCCCAACTGTCGCAAATGTAAGCAATAACTGTGTCAAAATTTTGACGCCATTTAGGAAGACAGGAGAGAATATCTAATTGACTGCCAGAGATAGCGAAGAGAATTAAAACCTTCTTTGAAAAAGATTTTTCAGCAACCAGATAATCTAATGGGTTAATTACACTGTACCTACCAATGGTTTTGTCAATCACTTTTGCATTAATGTTCTTGATTGTGGGTATCGATTCGAAAGTGTGATGATTTTTAACAAAGAGTTGCCTAGCTTTCGGGGCTAAAATCATTCCATCACAACTTTTAGCAAAGATATTTTCAACATTATAAATTGCGTCATAAACAACGTTAGAAGCTAATGATCGAAAAGAAAGGACAAAAAATTGTACACCCATGCACTTGATCTTGATTGGTAGATTAGTCTTCGGTCGTGTATAATATTACCTTAAGGTAGTCAAAGGATCGAACACCGACTCCGTAACCGAGACTGCGTATTGTATGGGGATCATCTCAACTTTGCAACTAGTACGTTTCAAACCTTGCCCCTCACCCTAAATCCCTCTTTGGGAGAGGGACTTCGACTCCCCTTCTCCCGATCTGGGAGAAGGGGTTGGGGGATGAAGGCAAACAAAGAAACTGACAAAACTAAGATGTTCTCTATCGTATGTCTCTGGGCGAGAGTATAATCTAAAGTCGTTTATAGGCCAAGACTCCGTCCTAATTTTTAGGGGAGAACCGTCGTAAAGTTTCAAACCCATGATGATTCGAGCTGTACTCTGCGGCTATTACGGTGAGGGTAACGGCGGCGACGAGGCGCTGTTGGCGACCCTCTTACAACTTTTGCCCCCGTCGGTGACCGCGGTGGTCTTGTCAGCTAACCCGGCCCAAACGAGGGAACGCTACGGCGTCGAGAGTATTCCCAATCGGGATTGGGGGACGATTCTCCAAACATTGAGAACCTCCCAGGTATTTATCTGGGGCGGCGGCAGTCTCATGCAGGACTCCACCAGTCTTTTAAGTCCTTGGTACTATGGCGGCTTAATGGCGCTGGCCCAACTGCTGGGGCTAACAACCCTCGCCTGGGCCCAGGGCGTCGGCCCCTTAAACCGGGCCCCGACCCGGTGGCTTACCCGTCAGGTTCTCAGTCGTTGTCAGGGCGTCACCGTCCGGGATCAGGCCTCCGCTCAACTGTTAAGACAGTGGCAAATTCCCCACCAACTGGGGCCCGACCCCGTTTGGCTCCTGGACGGCGTCTTAACTTCTCCATCCCGCCTCCCCCCGCCGGTGGTGGCCGTTAACCTCCGCCCCCATCCTTTATTAACCCCCCAGCGCCGGGAGGTTTTAACCGAAGCTCTCGTTCATTTCCAGCAGGCCACCGGCGCTCATCTGCGACTTATTCCCTTTCAAAAAAGTCAGGATTTGCCCCTGGCGGAAGCGTTGGCTCAAAATCTGACCGGCGCCTATGAAATTCTTTACCGGGAAGACCCGAGGGAACTCAAAGGATTATTCCAAGGCGCCGATTTAACGATTGGTATGCGTCTCCACAGTTTAATCATGGCCGCGTCCGAGGGCAATCGAACCTTCGCCCTCAGCTACGACCCCAAGGTGAGTCGTTTGATGGCGGAAGTGGGGCTACCGGGTTGGGAGTTGGCCCAGTTGCCCATGAACTATCAAGCGATTAGCCAAACTTGGCAAGCGCAGTTAACCGACAGCGCTCCCCTGAGTTTGGAGACGAGGGAAGACCTCCGGCGCCGAACGGAAGTCCACCGGGACTTACTGCTTCAAACTCTTGGTTAATTTCCCCCGCCCCATAGCCTTATTTCCGACCTTGACGGGTTAATTTTGCCGCCAGTGCCCGCAACTGCGGCGCTTTCGCCCTTAAACACTTTTGGGGTTCCGCTAGCGCTTGGGCGGAAGACGTCTCCTCATCCACTAGGGAGATAATTCCGGCGACGCCCGGATAGGTTGGAAACTGGGATTCTCCGGCAATGACAATCAGCGGTTTTTGATATTTTCGCGCCAACTTGAGAACCCCGGAAACCACCTTTCCCTGTAAGGATTGGGCGTCAAACCGCCCTTCCCCCGTGATGACGACTTGGCAGGCTTGAATCCGCTCCTCTAAACTCGTCAACTGGGCGACGGCGCCGAAACCCGACGTTAACTGAGCGCCTAATCCCCAGACCGCGGCCGCTCCCAGTCCCCCGGCGGCGCCAGCGCCGGGAAAATCGGCGTTAATCCCTAACTGTTCCCGGACTATCTGGGCTAAACGACGCAAGCCTTGGTCTAGGCGCTCGACCATCTCTGGATCGGCGCCCTTTTGGGGAGCAAACACAAACGCCGATCCCTCCGGGCCGTAGAGGGGGTTAGCGACGTCGCTCCAGACCGTTATTCGGAGTAACGGCGCCGGGGCGGGCGCGGGTAAAATCGCGGCTAAATCCCGGAGTGTCCCGCCGCCCCAAGGCAGGTCTTGATCCTGCGCGTCGAGAAAGCGCCAGCCGAGAGCCTGAAGCATTCCCAAACCGCCATCCTGGGTGGCGGAGCCGCCGATGGCCAGATAAATTTCCCGAGCGCCGGCTTCTTGGGCCGCCCGAAGGAGTTCACCCACGCCGTAGCTGGTGGTTTGTTCGGGATTGCGTAAATAGGGCGGAACGAGAGTTAGACCGCTAGCTTGGGCCATTTCGACCATGGCGATTCCCTCCGGCAACCAGAGGTAGGAAGCCGTTACTCTCCGCCCAGGCAACGGCCCCTGAACCATCAGACTTCGCCAGTCCGCAGTGGGCAAACAGAGCGCTAGCGCCGCTAGGGTGCCTTCTCCCCCGTCCGCCAGGGGATGAAGAAGCAGGGGAAAATCGGCGCTGAGTTCTTCTTTTAGGAGCTGACAGACTTCCAGCGCCGAGAGGGTGCCCTTAAAGGAATCCGGCGCTAGGAGAAGGGTCATGGTTTTCGCTCTCGCAAGGGATCGGCTCAGCTAGGTTGAGTTAGCTAGAGACTTTACTCATGAACTGAGCGTAACTGAGTTCATTAATCCGATTCCAGGCGGAAATACTTTTCCGAAAAGCCAACCAAGGCTCGTAGACCGCCTTAAAGGCCGGGTTTTTACCGGCGGTTTCCGTCATTAACGCCTGGGCTGTTTTCAGCGCCGCCTGGAGAATATCCTCGGGATAGGCTTTGAGTTCCGTTCCCCCCGCCAGCAGTTTTTCCAGCGCCGCTTGGTTGAGGGCGTCATACTGGGAGAGCATCCGTAAGTTGGCGGCTTGGGCGGCGCTTTGGAGGATGGTTTGGTATTCCTGGGGCAACTTTTCCCAGGCGCTTTTATTGATTAACAGATCTAACGTCGGCCCCGGCTCCCACCAGCCGGGATAGTAATAGTATTTTGCCGCCCGGTTAAGGCCTAACTTTTCATCGTCGTAGGGGCCGACCCATTCCGCCGCGTCGATGGCGCCCCGGTCTAGAGCCAGATAAATTTCGCCGCCGGGGAGCACTTGCACGTTGACCCCCAATTCCGCCATCACCTGACCGCCCTGGCCGGGAATCCGCATTTTCAGCCCCTTCAGATCCGCCAGACTTTGGAGGGGCTTTTTAAACCAGCCCCCCATCTGGGCGCCGGTGTTGCCCGCGGGGAAGTTAATGATATTAAAATCGCTATAAATTTGATGAATCGCTTCGAGACCGCCGCCAAAATAAAGCCAGGCGTTTTGTTGCTGGGCCGTCAAGCCAAAGGGCATGGCGCAGGCGAAACCCAGCGCCGGGTTTTTGCCGATGTAGTAATAGCTGGCGGTGTGACCGCACTCCACCGTGGCGTTCTGGACGGCGTCGAGGACTTCCAAACCGGGGACAATCTCCCCCGCGGCGTAGGGGGTAATGGTAAAGTTGCCCTGGGTCATTTCCCCCACCAATTTGCAGACCATCTCGGCGCCGCCAAAAATGGTATCTAGGGATTTCGGCCAACTGGTGACCATCCGCCAACGGAGTTTGGGTAAATCAGAGCGGGAGCCTTGCGGTTTCGGCGCCGGGGTTTGACCGCAGGCCACCAAGGTGGAAGCGGTTCCCAGGGCGACGGCGGAGTGGGTGACAAGGGCGCGACGGCGCATGGGGTTACGGGGGATTACAGTAATTGGAGGGAGCCGAGGAAACCGTTAGTCGCCTGGGCGTTGGGCGCCGAGCGGGGATAACGAACCCCGAGCGCGTAGAGTTTATCTTTGACTAAATAGACCCGAAAGACAATCCCCTCTTCTTTACCGAGGAAACGCAATTCTTCCCCGGCGTAGTCTCCGAGGCTGACGCTTCGTTGACTTTGCAATTTAAATTCCCCCGCCGGCGCCGCTTTAGCCTGAATTCCTTGGAGAATCGCCTTAAAATCCCCCTGTTGTTGGGGAGTTAAGCCGGAGGCGTAGGCCGCCAGATAGCGCCGGTCTTCCTGCTGGGAAGCTAGGGCCCGAAAGTTAAACTCTCCTAAAGCCGTGGGAACGGTCACCGTTTCTTCCCGCAAAATTCCGGGGGGCATCCAGAGAGAAACGCCAATATTTTCGAAAATGAGCAACTGCCAGGCGTCGGATTGGGCCCGAAAGGGGGCGACCCCGCTGGGAGGACGTTGGAATAAAAGACGATCTTCGGATCTCAGGCGTCCGGTTTCAAAAAAACTCCGCTGATCCAGGGTGTTAAAGCCCGAGGATTGGGCGACGGCGCCGAGGGGAACGAGCAGGAACGCGAGGAGCCAGGGCAGGGATTTAAAATTCATCAACACGAATTTTTGGGGACTGATTTTTCCTTGGGAGGTTAGAGGGGATGATAACCCATCCAGCGCTTCCCTCGTTGCCCGCCTGGAGAATCCATTAGGAATGAGAATGATAAGATAAAAGTCCCGTTTGGCAAAAAGCCGTCAGTGGAATCGTTATGGCCATTAAACGCTCCGGCGATAGCCCCAAACCAGCGCCCCAGGGGGAAGATTTACTGACCGCCGCTAAAACGCCCCAGGAAGAAAATAGCGCCGACGCCGCGGAGGAAAAGATTCGCCCCCAGACCTTGGCGGATTACATTGGTCAGAAGGATTTAAAGGAAGTTCTCAGCATCGTCATCGGCGCCGCCAAGGGCCGGCAAGATCCCATCGATCACCTCCTACTCTACGGCCCGCCCGGGTTAGGGAAAACCACCCTCTCTCTCATTCTGGCTAAGGAAATGGGAGTCAACTGTAAAATCACCGCCGCTCCGGCGCTGGAGCGTCCTAGAGATATTACGGGTTTACTATTAAGCCTGCAAAAGGGAGATATTCTCTTTATCGACGAAATCCACCGCCTTAACCGCCTGACGGAAGAACTGCTTTACCCCGCCATGGAGGATTATCGCCTCGATATTACGATGGGGAAAGGGGACAGCGCCAAAATTCGGAGTTTAGCTCTAGCGAAATTCACCCTCATCGGTGCCACCACTAAGGTCGGCTCCCTAACGGCGCCCCTGCGGGATCGGTTCGGACTGATCCAACGCTTGCGCTTCTACGACCTAGAGGAACTGCGGCGGATTATTCTCCGCTCCGCCCAAATTTTAAATACCGCCATTACCGCCGACGGCGCTGAAACCATCGCCCTGCGCTCTCGGGGAACCCCCCGCGTCGCCAACCGACTCCTAAAACGGGTGCGGGACTACGCCCAGGTGAAAGGCTCTGCCGCGATTACCTCAGAGCTAGCCACGGCGGCGCTGGATCTCTACCAAGTGGATAAGCGGGGCTTGGACTGGACGGATCGCTTGTTATTAACTACGTTAATCGAGCAATTTCAGGGCGGCCCCGCTGGGTTAGAGGCGCTGGCCGCCGCCACCGGAGAAGACCGCAAGACCATCGAGGACGTTTATGAACCCTATTTACTCCAAATCGGTTATCTGAATCGCACTCCCAGGGGCCGGATTGCCACTCGGGCGGCCTATCTTCATTTAGGGTTAACAGCGC
>JAYKIZ010000289.1:0-2845 GCA_035285965.1 Cyanobacteriota bacterium
GACTCCCTTTTATAACCACAGTCAACTGACTCACAAAGTCTTGTTCCGCAAACCGCCCCGTTACGCTTTTTAAGAGATATTTCCGACATCATCGGCCGTTGATAAAGATCTGGGCTAAACTCCGCTCCGCGAGAACCTCCAGGTCGCTTTCCCCCGGTAGCCAATGGATTTGGGGATCGGCCCGGAACCAAGTGCGTTGACGCTTGGCGAATTGGCGGGTGTGGAGGCTAATGGCCTGAATGGCTTCCGTGAGGGAATATTCTCCCCGTAAATAGGCTTGAATTTCAGCGTAACCGAGGGTTTTCAAGAGGGGTAAGTCGGCGCCGTAGGTTGCCTCCAACTGTTTCACTTCTTCAACCAGACCCTGCTCGATCATGCTTTGGGTTCGGGCCTCAATCCGTTGGGCTAAAACTTCCGGCGCCCAGGCGAGACCTAATTTAACCACCGGGAAGGGGGGCGGCGCTTGCCCCTGTTGTTGGGAGATGGGGCGACCGGTGACGTAATAGACCTCCAGGGCCCGCAAGGTGCGGGTTTGGTCGGCTGGCTGAATTTTTTTGGCGGCTTGGGGATCGACCTGTTGGAGGAGTTGATAACAGTGGGGTTGTCCGAGGTGGGTTAAGGCTTGGCGGAGTTGAGGTTGGGGCGCCACCGGGGGAATGATTAACCCGTCCGCCACGGCTTTGATATAAAGGCCGGTGCCGCCGACTAAAATCAGGGGCAAGCCTAGGCGCTGGATTAATGTATTAGCCTGAGCTTGGTATTGGGCGAGGGTTAGGGTTTCCGTCGGCTCGCAAATATCGATCAGATAGTGGGGAACCTGGGCCTGTTCCTCTTGGCTGGGTTTAGCGGTGCCGATGTCGAAACCCCGATAGATCTGGCGGGAGTCGGCGCCGAGGATGGGGCGGTTTAAGCGTTGAGCTAGGTTTAGGGCCAGTCGGGATTTGCCGGAAGCGGTGGCTCCGAGGATGACAATTAAAGGCGCCGGCTTCATGGGGTGAGATAGTCGTCCAGGTCGGGAACTGAAAGCGCACGCCGCAGTTGGTGGGATTGTTGGGCCAAGTCCATTAACAGTTGGGAATAGACGCCTTCCCGCAGGCTCGGCGCCGAGGAAACGCCGCTCTCAATCCCTTTGACCCATTGATCGAGGACGCGGATAAAGGGCGCGAGGCGACCGTCCGGGAAAGTTTCGGCAAAGGCGTAGGCCGGGGGAATGGCCAATTCTTGCAGTTCTTGCCCCATCGGCGCTCCCCAGAGGCGGAAGCCGTGGACGTAGTCTTTTAAGTTATCACTACCTAGAACCAAAGTACCTTGATCGCCGTAAATTTCCAACCAATGGCCCCGACCGTTGGCGGCCACGGAACTGAGCGCCAGTTGGCCCGGGGTTCCGTCCTGGAGGGTAAAGCTGATTAAAGCGGTGTCTTCGGCGGTGACGGGTTTGAGGCGGTTATTATCCAAGGGATCGGGGCGCTCGGGGATGGCGCAACTGAGGACGGCGCTTAATTCAGCGATGGGGCCAAAGAGCCAATGAAGATAGTCGAAACTGTGGGAGCCAAGAGCGCCGAGGACGCCCCCGCCTTTTTCGCCCTGGGCGTACCAGTTCCAGGGGCGCTGGGGGTTGGCTCGACTGGCCACGAGCCAATCGATTTTGACTAAGCGGAGTTTACCGGCAAAACCTTGGCTTAAATAATGGGCCAGCGCCTGCCAGGCGGGCACAAAACGAAACTCAAAATCGCAGAGCGCCGTTAACCCCCGTTCCTGGGCCAAGTGATAAAGTTCTCTAGCCTCCGGCGCCCGCAGGGTAACGGGTTTTTCCAATAAAATGTGTTTTCTGGCTAAAAGAGCTTGCTTCGCTTGGTCGTAGTGGAGGAAGGGCGGGGTGGCGAGGGTCACGGCGTCGATCTGGGGATTCGCCAGAATTTCCCCGAGGGAATCGCAGGCCCAGGGGATCTCAAATCGGCGGGCTAACTCCTTCGCTTTCTCTAAATCCCGGTGATAGAGCGCCGCCACTTCCGTCCTGGGATGACGTCGCAAGCCGGGAATATGGACCGCTTGCCCAAACCCCGTCCCCAGAACCGCGACCCGAATTGATGCCATAATTGCCCTTGCACGACCTGAATTTCCGTATTTTACCCCCCGCGATGGCTTCTTCCTCCCCTCCGGCGCTTCTGCGACTCCTGACCTACTGCCGGGCCGATTGGGGGTTAATGACTCGGGCGGCGCTGTGTTCGGTTTTAAATAAACTCTTTGATCTGGCTCCCCCGGCGCTGATTGGTTTGGCGGTAGATGTGGTGGTCAATCAGGATAATTCCACCCTGGGGCGGCTGGGCTTCGGCGCGGTTCCCAACCAACTGGCGGCGCTGGTAGGTTTTTCCGTCATTATCTGGGGGCTAGAGTCCCTGTTTGAGTACGCCTATGAGTGGTACTGGCGCAACTTAGCCCAAAATATCCAACATCATCTCCGCCTCGACGCCTACGATCATTTACAAGGGCTGGAGTTGTCCTATTTTGAGGAGCGGAGCACCGGCGGCTTGCTCTCCATTTTGAACGACGATGTTAATCAGTTAGAGCGTTTCCTGGACGGCGGCGCTAATGAAATTCTGCAAGTCCTGACCACGGTGGTGATCATCGGCGGCGCTTTTTTTGCCCTGACTCCCGGTATCGCCTGGATGGCGCTTTTGCCCATTCCCTTTATCCTCGTTGGCTCCGTGGCCTTCCAGTCCCTGTTAGCGCCGCGCTACGCCCAGGTGCGGGAGCGGGTCAGTTTGCTCAACAGCCGTTTGGCCAATAATTTAAGCGGCATCCTCACCATTAAAAGCTTTGTCACCGAGGCGGAAGAACTGGAGCG
>JAYKIZ010000290.1:0-4105 GCA_035285965.1 Cyanobacteriota bacterium
GACAATTGCTTTACGGGCAACGCTATTTCCTCTCTCGCTTTGGCCAACTGGCTAAAGTCGCTTGGCTTCCCGATAGTTTTGGCTTTTGCCAACAGTTGCCCCAGTTGTTTAAACAAGCTGGAATTGAAGTCTTTTTTACCGGAAAATTGCATTGGAATGATACCAATCAATTTCCTCACGGTATTTTTAACTGGCAAGCGCCGGACGGAACCGAGTGTTTAACGCTGATGTCGCCCCCTAACTTAGCGGGAGTCATGGATACCCAACCGAGACCCATGGCGGACTACGGCCGCTTTTGGGAAGAACAAACCGGGTTAACGGCGATGCTCTGGTTACCCGGCGTAGGAGATCACGGCGGCGGCCCCAGTCGGGATATGTGGCGGGTGAAACGGCGCTGGCAGAACTCCCCTTTTTTCCCGGCAATTAAAACCGGTCGGGCGGAGGATTATGTTCAACAGTTACAAACAGAGTCGGGGGACAAGTTTGATAACCTACCGATTTGGACGGAAGACCTCTACCTCGAACTCCATCGGGGCTGTTACACCACCCACGGCGAGCAAAAAAACTATAATCGCCGGAGCGATTATTTACTGTATGAAGCGGAATTGTGGTCGAGTTTTGCCGTCTGGTTTACCGGCGCCGCTTACCCTCGTCAGGAGCTAGAAAGCGCTTGGAAAAAAGTCTTGCTTAATCAATTCCACGATATTCTCCCCGGCACCTCCATCCCCGAAGTTTTTGAGGACGCCAACGCCGATTGGAGTCAAGTTTTGCAGACAGGAGAAGCGTTAGTTAACCAAGCCTTAGAAGCCCTGAGTTCTCGGATTCAATTTCCGGCGCCGTCCCGGTCTCAAGCTCAACCTTTTGTCGTCTTTAATAGTCTTAATCAAACCCGCTCCGAAGTTGTCGCTATTCCCTATCTCGCTCAGGTTTTCGATCTGGAGGGCAATTCCTTAACAACCCAATTGACTCCGGCGGGAGAAACTCTCTTTGCGTGCGAAAATATTCCGGCGCTGGGCTATCGGAGTTACTGGCTTTTAGACCGCTCAGAGCCAGAGCGTCAGAGAGAGACTTTGATTCCCCATCTCCCGCTCCCTCCTTCGGCTACGCTCAGGGAGCGGGATCAGGGTGATAAGGGCGATAGATGGATTCTAGACAATGGCGTTTTAAAAGTTACACTCGACGCCGCTACGGGAGAAATCGCCAGTTTATACGACTATCGCCACCAGCGCGACGTTTTAGACGGGAACGGCAACCAACTGCAATTTTTTCAGGATCAAGGGCAATATTGGGACGCCTGGAATATCGACCCTGACTATGAAAATCATCCCCTCGAAAGCGCCGAGTTAATCGGCGCGGAACTTTTAGAAAACGGCCCCCTACGCTGGCGTCTACGGGTGGAGAAAAGCTTCCGCGATTCCCGCTTTCAACAGGACTATGTTTTAGAAGCCCAATCCCCCCTGCTCAAGATTATTAACCGAGTCCGCTGGCAAGAGCGCCGAGTTTTAGTCAAAGTCGCCTTTCCCCTCAGTTTTAGCGCGGATACCTTTACCGCCGAAACTCCCGGCGCTGTTCGCATTCGTCCCGCCCGCCCCCAAACCCCTCAGGAAAAAGCGCAATGGGAAATCCCCCATCGTCAATGGCTCGATTTAACCAACCCGGATTTAAATTACGGCGTTAGTCTGCTGAACGACTGCAAATACGGCGCCGACGCCGGCCCTAACCGGTTGCGCCTGAGCCTCCTGCGAGGGAGTCTTTGGCCCGATCCCCAAGCGGATTGGGGCGACTGCGAGTTTACCTACGCCCTCCTGCCCCACGGGGGGGATTGGCGCGGCGCCGTTCCGGTCGGGAATCAATTAAACTGTCCCCTCCGGGTTTATTGTCCCCCTTGCCTTAACCCCGACGGCCCGTTATCTCCCCGCCAAAGTCTGCTCAATTTGAATAACGAATCCCTAGGCTTACTGGCGCTGAAACCCCGAGAAGACGATCCTCAAACTTGGGTCATCCGGGTCAATGATCCGTTGGGGCGACAGAGCCAATTGAACCCCCAAGCGCCGGTTCCGTTGCGCGTCGAGCGCCGACTGGATCTCCTAGAACGTCCCCTAGACTCTGTTTCAGACCGGGTTAATCCTTGGGAAATCGCCACTTTTCAAGTCCGGTTGGGGAAAGAGCCGTCAGCGTTGCCGACGGTTTGAGCGTCGTCCGGGGAGTCGGCGCCGTCTTGTTATACTGGGGGTTCTCTCCCCCGTTTTCCCGCCGTTGTTACCCTTTCTTCCCCTCTCCCTGCTTGTTCTTTTCGCCCTCGGCGCTTGTCAGCCGCCGGATCCTTTGGTTAAGCCTAGCCCAACGAGTAGTCCCGAGCTAAAGAGTCAACTAACGCTGACTAACGCCACCCTGGAGCAAGCCAGCTCTCAGGGACAACCCCTCTGGAAAATTCAGGTGGAGTCGGCTCAGTACACCCCTGACCGTAAACGAGCACAACTGAAAACCCTCCGGGGCGACCTTTACCAAGACGGGAAAGTCGTCCTGAAGGTGAAGGCCGACCAGGGGGAAATCCGGGACAACGGCGCCGAAATTCTCCTCAGTCAAAATATTGTCGCCGTTGATCCCCGTAATCAGGCGGTCATCTACAGTCAAGAAGTCGTCTGGCGACCCCAGGCGGGAACCCTAACGGCCCGAAAGGATTTTCGGGGGGAGCATCCCGAAGTGGTGGTTAGGGCCCAGGAAGGGCGCTATGAAACGGCGCCCCAATTTCTCCACTTGACCGGTCAAGTTCAAGCCGACGCCGCCGCGAAAAAACTACGACTGACTAGCGAAGCCCTGCGCTGGGAAATTCCCAATCATCTCCTCATCGGCGCTCAACCCTTAAAACTGGTTCGCTACAGCGGCGCCGGGGACATTACCGACCAAATCGAGGCTCCCCAGGCCCAGGTCAATTTAAAAAGCCGGCAGGTCTTTTTGCCCAATCCCAACCAATTCAAATCCCTCCAACCGCCTCTACAAATCACAGCCCAGAATTTAACCTGGTTTTACGACGAAAAAGAGCGCCGTCTGGAAACCCCCTTACCCTTGACTATCTTGGACTACGAGGAAGACATTACCATCACCGGCAATCAGGGGCGGGTGGATTTCGCTCAAAACCAAGTCTGGCTGACAGGCTCAACCCAAGCGCTCAGCGCCAAAAATCAATCTCGTTTACTGGCGGACGTCTTGATGTGGAATATCCCCGACCGCACCCTCGACGCCTCTGGCAATATCCTCTACGAGCAGGAGCGGGGGGTCAAATTTAACCTCACCGGCGATTGGGCCCGGGGTTCCCTGACGGATAATACCGTAGTGGTGACGGGTCAAAAAAGCGAGCGAGTCGTCACGGAAATTTATCCTTCTCCCTCGCCCTAAACCATGGCTGTTTTACTCCTCGTTAACACCGACGACACCTTTACCCAAAAAGCCAGCCAGGATCTCCGGGACGCTGGTTACGCCCTCCATTTTGTCCCCCGGTTAGAGCAGGTGCGGGGCGCCATCGCCGAATTTCAACCCATCCTCCTGATTTGGGACCGGGGCCGCGCCGGCGCCGCCGGGGTTAAGCTCTGCCAGAAATTGCGGGCGGAGGGCTACCGTCAGACCATTGTCATGGTGGTGGAACAGGACACGGTGGCGGAGCGGGCCGCCTGTCTGGAAGCCGGCGCCGATGATTATGTCCTCAAACCCTACCAACCGGAGTCGTTTCTCCAGCGCCTCAAGTTTTATCTGCAACTCCAGTCCCCCGCTAGTTCTAAAGATAGTCTTCAGTTCGGCCCTTTAGTCTTAAACCTGCCCACCCGCAGTCTCCGGTGCGGGGGAGACCCGGTGGAATTAACCGTCAAGGAATTTGAACTCCTGCGCTATTTAATGTCCCAACCCGGCGCGGTGGTCAGTCGGGAGCAGATTTTGGAAAATGTCTGGGGCGAAAATTTCCAGGGGGAATCCAATATCATCGAGGTCTATATTCGTTATCTGCGCCTCAAGTTGGAGCAAAAGGGCGCCCGGCGCTTGATCCACACGGTGCGCGGCGCCGGTTATATCCTCAAGGAGGGTTAGGGTTTTTTGTCATCAGGACTTAAGAAAC
>JAYKIZ010000291.1:0-10158 GCA_035285965.1 Cyanobacteriota bacterium
TTGCCCGAACCGCCCTACTTTCTCGTCTTCGTCGGCCTCTTCATGGGGATAAGCTGTGGCCTAGCCTTTGAAGCCACCCTCAAACAAAAAGTCAAAACCTGGCTCAACACCCCCGACAGCACCCTACAGGATTTAGATTTACAACTGCCCTTCTTCGGAATTTGCGTCGGCGTCTGCGTTTTCCTTGCCTCCGGCGTCGAAATTTTCCTCGGCAATCCCTGGTTTTCCTACGGACTCTCCCTACCCATCACCTTCTTTATCGCCGCCCTCGTCTGGCGCCAACTAGATAGCCTGCTGGGGCAACTCAAAGCCGGCGGCTCCAAAGCCATCGACCTCGACGTTTTTTAGACGGGTTAAATTCCCCTCCTCTGGAGGGGTGGCAGGCGTCAGCCTGACGGGGTGGTGAGACTATGCCAGATTAACAGGAGGGAGAAACTTCGGCGCAGACAAACCACTCTTCTCCTACAGGGCATAAAAAATTGACCACCCCGCCCCTGACGGGGCGCCCCTCCACGGGAGGGGAATCATAGCTGGAACTTGTCGGAGCTAAAACCACAAAACTATGGCCATGTTCTCCTGGGAAACCGAACTTAGAGACTTAGCCGCAACCCAGGCGCTGGGCCGAAAATTGGCGGAAATCCTGACGCCGCCCCTCGTTCTCCTCCTCAAAGGCGACCTCGGCGCCGGCAAAACCAGTTTGATCCAGGGGCTTGCCCAGGGCTTAGGCATTAGCGAGCCAGTGGTCAGTCCCACCTTCGCGCTCATTAACGAATACTACGAAGGGCGCTCTCCCCTCTACCATCTCGACCTTTATCGCCTTTCCCCCGCGGAAACCGAAGCGCTTTACCTAGAGCAATACTGGGACGGCGCCGACTATCCCCCCGGTTTTGTCGCCATCGAATGGCCCGAGCGCCTGGGGCAACTGCCGCCGGTTTACCTCGAAATTGAACTGACGCTCCTTGGGGAAGGACGCAAAATTAGCCTCCGCTGGAGCGGAGCGCCGAAAGAAGCCCCCGACCTAACGGCGCTGGGGCGCGTCTAAATAGTCGGCCCCAATTCGCTACACTAGAAAGAACTTTTTTCGGGGAAGGGCGCCGACGAAAAACCTCCCCCACTACTCGTAATCGACCCCTATGACCCTAGGCTTAGACCCCGACCGCCAACCGCAAAAATCGCCCCCCAACGAAAACCCCTGGCTGGAACTGGGCAAAACCCTGGTCACCGCCGCTATCCTCGCCTTTGGTATTCGTACCTTCGTGGCGGAGGCCCGCTATATTCCCTCCTCTTCCATGGAGCCGACCCTGCAAATTAACGACCGTCTCATTATCGAAAAGGTCAGCTACCGCTTTCAGGAACCCCAACGAGGAGATATTGTCGTCTTCAATCCCACCCAGGCGCTCCTGGAGCGGAACTACCGCGACGCCTTTATTAAACGGGTGGTGGCGATTCCCGGAGACACCCTAGAGGTCGCGGGGGGTAAAGTGTTGCTCAACGGCAAACCCCTAGAGGAAGATTACATCGCCCAACCGCCGGACTACGACTTTGGCCCCGTCACCGTGCCCCCGGATCAATACTTGGTTTTAGGCGATAACCGTAACAATAGTTTCGACTCCCACTACTGGGGCTTTGTGCCCAAGGAAAAGCTCATTGGCCGAGCTTTTGTTCGCTTTTGGCCCTTCACTCGGGTCGGTCTCTTAACCGAGGACGGAACGGCGCTGGCGCAACCCCCGGTCAGATGACAGTTATCAGATTACAGATATCAGGTAACAGGTAACAGGTAACAGGTAACAGTTATCAGTTATCAGTTATCAGTTATCAGATGGTATTTACTCCGTTAGTCTCGCGCCGATTCTCTCCTTACTCCTATGTCCTATCTCATCGCCGTCCTTCCTGACCGTATGCAAGCGGAGGAAGCCTACACCGTCCTCGAAAAAGCGGGCGTTAATCCCCAATTCCTCGCTATTTTAGGCGCCGGCTACCGGAGCGCCGACGAGTTTGGCTTGCTCGACCCCTGGGAAACGGCGAAAAAACGGGCGGGCCTGATGGCGCTCTGGCTGGTGCCCTTCGGGTTCGGCGCCGGCTACGCCTTTAACCTGATCACCGGACTCCATACCCTCGACTGGGCGGGGGAACCGGGCAATCATATCGTGGGGGGACTCCTCGGGGCCATTGGCGGCGCTATGGGCAGTTTTTTTGTCGGCGGCGGCGTGGGTTTCGCCCTGGGGAGCGGCGACGCCTTACCCTACCGGAATTTGCTCAAGGCGGGCAAATATTTAGTGATTGTGCAGGGGCCGGAATCCCTACGGAACCAAGCGGCCCGACTCCTCAAACCGCTGAAACCGGAAAAAATCCAGTCCTACAGCGACCCAGACCAAGATTACGCCTAGAGCGCCGACTCTGAGTGTCGCCTCCGCCGCCCTCAGCAGAAAAAGCTTGCTTCGCCCTGGGGAAACTAAGCCATAATGGCCGGTAAAGCAGTAATAGGGGAGGCGCCCATGCAATCCAATATCACCTGGCCGGATTTAATTACCCCCTGGAGCAAACTCTGGTTAGAGAGCGGCAACCAAGCGTGGCAAACCTGGCGGGACTGTCTGGAAAAGGCCGGCGCCGGCGCTCTGCCTCCCCTCGCCCAACCCCTAGGGGACAATCAGCAGACCTATTGGAACCTCCTCCAGAGCGCCTTCCAAACTTGGCAAAGTCTCTGGCCCCGGCTAGAGGCGGGGGAAAACGGTCAGGCGGTCGTTAACCAATATTTACAAGAGATCCAGCGCCAACTACAGGGATCCGGGCAAGTCGTTCAGGATCTCCAGCAATTGTGGCAGTTGTACGCTCAGGAAGCCCAAAAACTCAATCAACTCTGGCTCCAGGCGGCGCTGTCCTCCCTCCAACCCCTGAGCCAAGTCCAACCGGGGCAAAGTCAGCCCTGGATTGAACTGAATAATTTGTATTGGAATCTGCTCTACGAAGAAAACTTCGGCAGTTTGACCCGCAGTCCCATCCTTGGCCCCAGTCGGGAACTGAGCGCCAAACTCTTGCAGGGCTTTGACAGTTGGACGGCGCTCTACCGGGCGACCACGGATTACCAACTTCTCTTGGGACAGGTGCAATATCAATCTCTTGAACGTCTCATGGCGGAACTCGTTCAACGGGCCCAACAGGGAAAAACCCCTAAAGACTGGCGGACATTTCAACAGGTCTGGAGCGAAACGGCGGATCTCGTCTTTGAAACCGCCTTTTGTCAACCGGAAAACCTGAAAATTCGCGGGCGTTTTATCAACAGCCTGAACCGCTACCGACTCTGCCAACAGGCGCTGATGGAGGAAGGGTTAAAGCAGATGAATCTGCCGACCCGAACGGAGGTGGACGAAATTCATCAAACGATTTATCAGCTTAAAAAAGAAGTCAAGGCATTGAAGCAGCGCCTAGCGGTCTATGAACCGTCCGCCCTTTAGCGCCGATTGTTTACTCTTTACCCGGATTGGAATAATGTTGCCCTTTTTAACCCAAATGCGTCTGGAAGAAGCCACCCAAGAAACCGTCGCCTTGACGGAAAAACTCCTCAAGGGGATTGAAAACCTCAGCCAACTGACGGAAGCGGATATTCAAATTGGAGTCACGCCCAAGGAAGCGGTTTACCAAGAGGATAAAATCACCCTCTATCGCTTTCAACCCGTAGTGGAAAATCCCCTCCCTATCCCGGTTTTAATTGTTTACGCCCTAGTGAACCGTCCCTATATGGTGGATCTGCAAGAAGGGCGCTCCCTCGTGGCGAATTTACTCAAACTCGGCATTGACGTCTATTTAATTGATTGGGGCTACCCCAGTCGGGGGGATCGTTGGCTGACCCTCGACGATTACATTAACGGTTATTTAAATACCTGCGTCGACGTCATTCGCCAACAACGGGGCTTGGAGAAAATTAACCTCCTCGGCGTTTGTCAAGGGGGAACCTTTAGCCTCTGTTACAGCTCCCTTTACCCGGAGAAGGTGAAGAACCTGATTGTCATGGTGGCGCCGGTGGATTTCGACCAGCCCCAAACCCTACTGAACGCCCGGGGCGGCTGTCAACTCGGGCCCGAGGCGGTGGATGTGGATCTGATGGTGACGGCGCTGGGGAATATTCCGGGGGATTATTTAAACCTAGAATTTTTGACCCTAAAACCCCTCCAGTTGGCCTATCAAAAATATCTAGATATGCCGGAGATTATGGAGAGCGAAGCTAAACTGCTCAACTTTCTGCGCATGGAAAAATGGATCTTTGATAGTCCCGACCAAGCGGGGGAAGCCTACCGTCAGTTCATGAAGGACTTTTATCAGGGCAATAAACTAATTAAAGGAGAAGTGAGGATCGGCGACGGGCGGGTGGATTTAAAAAACGTCTCCATGCCGGTCTTAAATCTCTACGCCGAAAAAGATCATCTCGTGGCGCCGGCCTCTTCCTTGGCGCTGGGGGATTATTTAGAGAACTCGGATTACACGGTTCAATCCTTCCCGGTGGGTCATATTGGCATGTATGTCAGCGGTAAAGTTCAAAAAGACCTGCCCCCGGCCATCGCCCAATGGCTGGAGGCCCGACAATAAGCCGCCCCTTAAGAAGCCAGATGAGCTTGGACAACCCCCGCGAGGCGCTCTGTCCAATGCTCCGCGGTTTGGGGACAGGAGGCTTCCACCATCACCCGAATTAGGGGTTCCGTCCCCGACGCCCGCACCAAAACCCGCCCCTCGTCTCCCATATCTCTTTGGGCTTGGGCGATGGCCTGTTGCAAAGCGTCACAGTCCTGCCAGCGCCGTCGGCGCTCTCGGTCTTCCACCCGCACGTTTCGCAGAAGTTGGGGATAGGGATGAAAACTTTCCTCCAGCAGTTCCGCCAAGGAGAGTCCCGACTGTTTGACCAGCGCCGTGAGATGAAGCGCCGCCTGAACCCCGTCCCCGGAAAAACTATGGTGGTGGCAGATAATATGGCCCGATTGTTCGCCGCCTAACATGGCGCCGGTTTCCCACATCTGGGCCTGAACGTGTTGGTCTCCCACCGCGGTGCGGTGGAGGCGGCCGCCTAATTTTTGCCAAGCTCGCTCAAAGGCTAGATTAGCCATGACGGTGCTAATGATTAAATCCTGGGGCAAATGCTCCCGTTCCTTCAGGGTTTTGCCCCAAAGATAGAGAATATAATCGCCATCCACAGTTTTGCCCTGAGCGTCCACCGCCATGACCCGGTCGGCGTCGCCGTCAAAGGCGAATCCCAGATCCGCCCCCTGACTTCTCACCGCTTCTTGCAAAGCGCCTAAATGGGTGGAGCCGCAGTTGACGTTAATTAAATCCCCGTTAGCCCGGTCGTGGAGGCAGACCGCCTCGGCGCCCAACGCCCGGAAAATCTGGGGAGCCACCGCCACCGAAGCGCCCCAGGCGAGATCGAGAACCACCTTCAGACCGGCGAAATCGAGGCCCGGAGGCAGACTCTCCAGCAAAAAATCTTGATAGGTCTTCACCCGTTCCGGCGCCGACACGAACTGTCCCCAATGACCGGGCCCGGAGGAGGAGACCCCGCCGCTTCTCAGCACCGTTTCTAGGGCTTGGGTTTGCTCGGGTCCCAATTTCAGCCCCTCGGAATTGAAAAATTTAATGCCGTTATCTTCCGGGGGATTGTGGCTGGCGGAAATCATCGCGCCCCCCGCGGCGCAGCTCTGGCGAGCGAGATAAGCCACGCAGGGGGTGGGGCATAACCCTAGGCGCCAAACCTCTAGACCGGCGGAGGCGAAACCGGCGGCCATCGCCATCGCCAACATATCGCTGGAGTTGCGGGAATCCTGCCCAATAATCACCGGCCCGGGATTAGCGCTCTGAGAGCGCCAAATTTGCCCGGCCCAAAAACCCAACTCCAGGGCCAAGGGCGCCGTCAATAGCTCTCCCGCTTTTCCCCGAATCCCGTCGGTGCCAAATAATGGCGTTTCCGGCAGGTTCAATCTTCCAGGCCCGGCGTTAATCATGCCCAAAACTTCCCACACACAAAGACAGTCGTAACTATAGCCGGTTTAAGGCGAAATGAACATCAGTCGTTCTGGCGGCGACAACGCTCTATAAAGAATCGCAACAATTCAGAGGCGTCTCGGGGAAAAATCCGTTACTTTAGAAAAAACCGGCGCTAATGTCTAGACAGTCCCCTTTTTCAGACTTTTTTCTGAGTTTTGGGTTCCCCCGGCGCCGATTTCAGCGACCTAAAAATCCCCTTCTCCCCAAAGATCATGCTATTCCCCTTAAAAGCCCTACTCAAACCCGCCCTGATTGTCAGTTTGATTGTCATGCTCGTTTTCGGCGCCAGCCTCCCCGCCGAGGCCGCTAGAAGCGGCGGCAGAATTGGAGGCGGCTCCTTTCGGGCGCCAAGCCGAAGTTACAGCGCCCCCAGTCGCGGGTATTCCTCCGGGGGAGGAAGCGTCGGCTATGGGGGCGGCGGGTTCGGTTTTCCCCTGATTCTCCCCTTTCTCGGGTTTGGGGGGTTTGGCAGTCTCCTGAGCATTATTGTCGTCATCGCTGTGGCTAATATTGTGATCGGCGCTCTGCGGGGGGCGGGCGGCGGCTCCATGGGGGGCAACGTCCTGGAAAGCGATAATCCGCCGGTGAGCATTGTCCAAATTCAGGTGGGACTCCTAGCCAGCGCTCGGGAGTTAAAGAAAGAACTAGACGAGCTAGCGCTCAGCGCCGACACGGGCACCCCGGAAGGCCGGGTCGCGGTTTTACAGGAAGCGGGTCTGGCTCTGCTCCGACACCCGGAATACTGGGTTTACGGCTCCTGCGATAGCGATCAGGGCCTCCTATCGGCGGCGGAAGCCAAGTTTAATCAACTCTCCTTAATGGAGCGCAGTAAATTCAGCGCCGAGACCCTGACCAACGTTAACAATCAACTGCGCCACAGCCAACAAAAATCCTTAACCGGGGACGCCGCGGAACTTGCGGCCATTCAGAACGGCGGCGGCGACTACATTCTCGTCACCCTCATCGCCGCGGCGCTGGGTAATCTGACTACGAAACCCGTGAACGACTCCAGCGACCTCCGTCAGGCGCTCCAGTCCCTCAGTAGCGTCGGCGCCGACCGTTTGCTAGCCGTAGAAGTGCTTTGGACTCCCCAGGCGGAGGGAGACACCCTGACCCAGGACGATATTATCGCCGCCTACCCTGATTTAAAGTTGGTTTAAGGCGCGATTCCTTCAGCAGTTTCCCGACCCCTTAGAGTCTTCATAGTAGTACGGGTTTATGTCTAGACGAAAAAAAGTCTTTCCCTGTGGTCACAAGGGCTACGGGCAAAAGTGTCATTTTTGCGACCAAAAGCAACAGGTCGTAGAGGAGAAAAAACAAGAAAAGGAACTTTGGCAGGCCACCTTCGCCGCCGATCCCATCGATCTGCGTCACCTGCCTAAAAACGTGGTTCTCAAAGCCCGGCAAATTTTGGAGGGTTTGGCCAACCGTCAGGATTACCGGGACTTCCACGGCAAGCGCCTACGGCACGACCGCTTTGTGATCAGCATTCCCGTCACTCGCAATTACCGCCTGATCTGCCGGGATCAGGGCAGTTTTTTGACCCCGGAAGAGATTATTTCCCACGAAACTTACAACGTCTGTAAGCCGGGTAATTAACGAGTAATTTTAAAGATAAAAAAACGCCCTCCTGATTTAAGCGGGTGTTTGGAAAGCCCCCCTAGCCCCCCAATTCTGGGGGGAACCGGACTTATAAGTCCCCCAACCTTGGGGGATTATTCCACTGGAGTCCAGTGAGCTTGTCGAAGTATAGGGGGCTAATTGATCCTTGATTCGAGGGCTGAGCGGAGTGATACCCTGAGCCAGCCGAAGGGTCGAAGCCCGCATCTCAGCCAGTGGCATACGGCTATAAGAGGGGGCTCCGTTTCATCTCTCCTGTTATTGAGGGTTTTCAGTATCGGTTAACCGCTCCGCGGAATCCCGAAGCGTTTGTCCGGCGGATTGGGCTGTGTCCCCAATCTGTTCCCCGAGGTTAACGGCGCCGCCCGTTAGGTTTTCGCCAGTGGAGCGGGCCGCCTCAACGCCGCCGGCAACGGCTTCTTTCCCTTTGTCAAAGAGACCGCCGAGGAAGTCCGTCGTATTTTCCAGCAGGTTTTGACCCTCTTCAGCGCCCCGTTCTCCGAGGTTAACGGCGCCGCCCGTTAGGTTTTCCCCAGTGGAGCGAACCGCGTCGACCCCGCCGGCGACAGCGTCTTTCCCTTTGTCAAACAAACCCCCCGCCAGCGCCGCGGCGCCGCCCAGAAGACCCGCTCCGCCAACGGCCAAGGCCGGGTTAAGGCCGCCCCCAGAGGTCGGCGCCGGAAAATGAATATGGGTAGATTTCGCCAGAGAAACCCAGCGGTCATCGGCGGCGCTATAGCCAATCTCCGCCAGATAATCCCGGTCGGGAGCGGTAATGGGAACCTGCCGGTCGGGGTCTCCCAGGGCGACAACGTATTCCTGAACGCTGTGGGCGGGTTGGACATTGAGGTCAATGCCCGTGACGTCATGGATTTTTAACGTTAGGTTTTCGACGCCTTGGGCTTTCAGACTCGCTTCGTCCGCTTCGGCGATTTCCCAATAGGCGTAGGCCGACTCGGCGTCCCGCGGCGCCAAAATAATCCGGCTGGGTTCCGGTTCCCGGCGCTGAAGACCCGCAGCGGCGGCGGCGCCTAGCCCCAAAGCGCCCGCGCCTAAACCGGCGGCCAGGGGAATAGCGGGGTTAACGCCGGCAACCGGCTCTAGGTCGGGAAGGGAGGGATTAACCGGAGGCAAAGGCGCCGGGGCGGGCATGTCCGCCTCAATTTCGCCCCAGGGTTCCGCCGGAGGAACAACGGGGTCAACCGCCGCTAACCCTGCCGGCGCCGCAACAACGGGTTCGCAAGCCGGCACCCGGACGGGAGCGGATGTCGCAATGGGCAACCAGTCCCCGGAGGCCTTGACATAGCCCAGTTCCGCTTTGTAGTCCCGGTCGTCCCGCTCGATGGGGAGATGATAATCCGGCTCGTTGTTTTTCACTTCAAAGGCTTTGAAGACCGGCGTCTGGGGATTGTCGGTGACGTCGTAAAGGCGCAGGGACAATTGTTGGCCGCCCTGATCCCGTAACGCCTGAAGGCGAGCTTGGGGAACTTCCCAATAGGCGTAGGCCTGACGGCAGGAGCGAGGCGTCAGAATAATCCGACCGTTATCGGCGACGGCTCCAGCGGCGCCGGCCAAAGGAGCTGCGGCGGGTTCTTTTTTACCCAGAAACCAAGCCAACAGTCCCAACAAGGGGAGCAAGGCCAACCATGGCAACCAGCCCGGCGCTCCGCCTTCGCCCGCGGCCGGCGCCGTCGGTTCGGAGGTCGCGGCGGGAGCCGTTTCCGCGGGGGCGGTCTCAGTCGGCGCCGCCGCTACCGCGTCGCCGCAAAACTCGGCGGAAACCACTTTTTCCTCGGCGGCGTAGTCCGTGGTGTTGGCGTAACACAGATAGGCTTTCACCTGGGGGGAAGGGTTAGGCCCTTTAAAGGCGTAGGCCAAAGGTTGAGAGAAGGGATAGCGGGGATCGCTGGGCAGAACTTTATTCATGGGGACAATTTTCACGTCCTGCCGGTCTTTCACCTGATCGATGATGGCGTAGCTAATGCCGTTTTTGCCCAACTTTTGGACGACCATATCGGTATTGTCTTCCGTCACCACTTCGGCGTTGTCGCCGGTTTTCAGAGGGGCGCTTTGGAAAATGGGATAGGTGCCGAAGGAGCGCCGAGTGTCGCTGGTTTCGGGACGATCCACCACCAGAATTTCCCCGGCTTCTCCCCCCACCTCGGACCAATTTTTAATTTCTCCCCGGAAGATCTGCGCAAATTGCTCCAGAGTAATATCAGCGACGGGGTTTTGGGGCGAAACGATAATGGCGATTTTATGGCGGCTAATGGGCGCCTGTTGTAGCCCTCTGGCTTTTTCCTCCTCCGTCAGGGGTCGGCCAATGGCGGCCAGGTCGATTTGCCCCCCCTCCAGCGCCGCCAGCGCCTCATCCGTCGTCGTTTGGGCGCTGTTCACCGTCGCGCCGGGATATTGTTTTTCAAAGCCCCCCTTGAGGGTTTCGGTAATAACTTGGAGACCTTCGGAGCCGTCGATTTTAATCTGAGCGCCGCTGGGAAGGGAGGGAAGCGG
>JAYKIZ010000292.1:0-6156 GCA_035285965.1 Cyanobacteriota bacterium
GGCTCTCTCCAACAACAAATCGAACAAGGAGCGCCGGTGGATCTCTTTATCTCCGCGGCGAATAAGCAAATGGATGCGCTAGAAAAGCAGAATTTACTAGCGCCGGGAACTCGAAAAATTTTAGTCCGAAATCAACTAGTCTTAATTACCCCTAAAAATGAAACGGGGATTCAGAAGTTTGTCGATTTAACCCAACCCAGCGCAAGTAAAATCGCTCTGGGGGAGCCAAAGTCCGTTCCGGCGGGGCAATACGGCGCCGAAGTCCTCAAGTTTTATAACCTTTTAGAAGTTCTAAAACCCAAAATTGTTTACGCTAAAGACGTCCGTCAGGTTTTAACCTACGTGGAAACCGGCAATGTTAGCGCTGGTCTGGTTTACGCCACCGACGCAAAAACATCCCAAAAAGTGAGAATCGTCGCTACGGCGCCGAAGGAATCCCACGCCCCTATTGTTTATCCCATGGCGATTTTGAGAAATAGTAAAAATATGAACGCCGCTCAGTCCTTTGCTCAATTTTTAGTCAGTAATTCCAGTAAAGGTGTGTTTAACAAATACGGTTTTATTTTTTAACCCCCTATGCTTAATCCTCGTTACATCTACGATTTACTCTTAGACCGGAGTCAAAGCGACCAACGGGTTCAGGAAGTCTTAATCGGTCTTACCTGGACGCTCTGCCAAGGAACCGGTATCGGTCTAGCCATGAGTCCGGAGCTGGCCACCCGAACTTTGAGTTGGTCGGGGACTTTGATCAACCAAAAAATGACCGACTTAGCCCTTTGGATCAACAGTTGGCAACCCTACGAAGCCACGGTAGGTATGGCTGCGATTAACGCCATCATTAATAGCCAATCGCCCCTAATTGAACAGGCGACGCCCCTTAACGCCCAAGGAGATCAGAACCTAGCGGTCTTTGAGCATTTTCTACCCCAAATTAAAGGTAAAAAAATTGTGATTATTGGGCGCTATCCCGGTTTATCAGTTTATGAACAGGAATTTGACCTTCAGGTGATCGAGCGCCAACCGACGGAGGGGGATTATCCCGATCCCGCCTGCGAATTTTTGCTTCCCGAGGCGGATTGGGTCTTTTTAAGCGCCACTTCTATTGTTAATAAAACCTTCCCCCGTTTAGTAGAACTTTCCCAGGACGCTCAACTGGTTTTAATGGGGCCGACAGCGCCGTGGCTCCCGGATTTAGCTTTAATGGGGGTGAATTATTTAGCGGGCGTCGCGGTCACGGATCCCCTCGCCTTAAAACAGACCATTGCCGAGGGAGGCGGCAGAAGAATCTTTGAAACCGGCGTCGAGTATCGGGTCTTAAAGTTAACTTAATAGCTTTTAATTAAGATGATTGACTCAACCCTAGATTGGTCTCCCCTCTGGATTTCTTTGAAAATTGCCGGACTGGCGACGGTCTTAACTTTTTTGATCGGGTTAACTAGCGCCCGCTTGATGTTGGAATACCGCAATAGATTTCGAGGTCTAATCGATACTATTTTAATTTCGCCCTTGGTTTTGCCCCCGACGGTGGTGGGTTTTTTACTCCTTTTATTTCTGGGAAAAAATAGTTGGGTGGGGCAACTGCTTAATCAATGGGGAATAACGGTTATTTTCACTTGGCAGGCCGCCGTCATCAGCGCCGTCGTCGTCTCCTTTCCCTTGATGTATCGCACGACCCTCGGCGCGTTTGAGCAAATCGACCGCAACTTACTGGCCGCCGCCCGAACCTTGGGGCATTCGGAATGGTCGATCTTCTGGCTCGTCATGATTCCCCTGGCCTATCGGGGCATTGTCGGAGGGACAATTTTAGCCTTCGCGCGGGCGCTGGGGGAATTTGGCGCCACTTTAATGCTGGCGGGAAATATTCCGGGGCAGACCCAAACCTTGCCTTTAGCGATCTTTTTTGCGACGGAATCGGGGGATTATGAAAGCGCTAGGATTTGGGTAATTATTTTATTGCTCATCTCCTTATCCGTCATCATCACCGTTAATTTTTGGGCCGAGTCTTCCCAGAAACCATCGGCATCGGCGCTGAATCGCTGGCTCTGGGTCGGCGCTCAACGGTTGGCGCAAATTTTTAAAGAGTTAACCCCCCGGAAAAAAGCAGACAATAGCGATGATTCTTCCCCTATTTCTGACGGGCTTTTCCTAGAGATTGAGAAGACTTTAGCTAACTTTAATTTACGGGTTTCTCTAGAAGGAGACCGGCAACCTCTGGGACTCCTCGGCGCTTCCGGCTCCGGCAAAAGCATGACCCTACGCTGTATCGCCGGACTCGAAGCGCCGGATCGGGGGCAAATCCTTGTCAATGGTCGGGTTTGGTTTGACTCCCAGCGCCGAATTAATCTACCGCCTTGCCGGCGCCGGGTGGGTTTTGTCTTTCAAAATTACGCCCTCTTTCCCCACCTAACGGCCTATCAAAATATCGCCTTTGGGGTTCAGAATTTACCCCGTCCGGAACAACGGCGCCGGGTGGAGTTAAAACTGGCCCAGATGCGGCTCCAGGATTTAGCCGACCGTTACCCGTCCCAACTCTCCGGCGGACAACAGCAACGGGTGGCTCTGGCGAGAGCTTTAGTAATTGAGCCAGAAATTTTGCTCTTAGACGAACCTTTTTCGGCGCTGGATAGTCAACTGCGAACCCAGATGGAAAAAAATCTGCTGGAAACCCTTTCCATCTATCCCGGTATTATCCTGATGGTCTCCCATAATTTGGAAGAACTCTATCGGATTTGTCACCATATTTTAGTCGTCTCCGCCGGTCAGGTCTTGAGCTATGGGGATAAAGAGCAAATTTTCCAAAATCCTCAAATCTACGAAGTCGCTCGACTCACCGGGTGCAAAAATTTCTCCCCCATTATTTACTTTAACCCCCGGCAAATCTGGGCGACAGACTGGCATTGTGCCCTGACCTTGAGTCATTCCCTCTCTCCCCAAACCACCCAGGTGGGCATTCGGGCCCATCATTTGCGCATTAGAGAACTGGAGAAAATTAAACAGAGCGCCGCTTACCCCGCCAGCGCCGCTCCTCCCTCCACTGATTTAGAGTTAGAAAACAGCGCTTTAGCGGCGCTTCCCTCCCCGTCCCCCGAGGTTTTAGCCCAAAATTCAATCAACGAGTTTCCCTGCTGGCTTGTCCAAAAAAGCGAAACGCCCCATCGGGTCACGCTCTACCTCAAACTGCACCAGCCCCCGGAGCATTACCAAGACTATCACCTACAAATGGAGCTTTTTAAGGAAAATTGGCGGATTTTAAGCCATTACCCTCAACCCTGGCAGTTATTCCTCGACCCCGAGCGCCTGCTGGCGGTGACATAGCGTTCACCGGCAAGGGATTCTAGTAAACTAAGGGGGCGTTACCCAAGGACTGCCCTATGGTCTGGTTTCTCCGCCAAGCCCGAACCCTGCTTTCGGTTTACTACGCCCAGATGTTGGAGTTTCGGGCGGAAATTTTCTTTTGGATTCTCTCCGGGTCTCTGCCCATTATCCTCATGGGGGTCTGGGTGACGGCGGCCCAGAGCGGCAAGTTTGGCCTGTCGGCGCTGGACATGGCCCGTTATTTTTTCTCGGTCTTTATCGTGCGGCAGTTCACCAATATTTGGGTGATTTGGGAGTTTGAGCGGGAGATTCTGGAGGGTAAACTCTCCTTTAAATTGCTCCAGCCCATTGATCCGGTCTGGCATCACGTCGCCCGCCACCTAGCGGAGAAAATCACCCGTTTCCCCATCGCCATTATCCTCACGATTCTCTTCTTCGCCCTCTATCCCCAGGTTTTTTGGATTCCGACCTTTTCCCAAGCCTTTTGGGGGATTGTCGGCATTATTCTTTCCTTTACGCTCTATTTCTTGATTCAATACACCTTTTCGCTCTTTGCCTTTTGGACGGAGCGGGCCAGCGCCGTTCAAGACCTCTGGTTTTTGTTTTATATTTTCCTCTCCGGCATCATCGCGCCCCTCGATACCTTTCCCCCGGCGATTCGGCAGTGGGTGATGTTGACGCCCTTTCCCTACGGGGTCTATTTCCCGGCGGCCAATTTAGCGGGGTTCGACGTTCCCATCCTCCCCAGTTTAGCCGTCATCACCTTTTGGTTAACCCTCTTTTTTGGGGTCAACCGCTGGCTCTGGCGCCGGGCGCTGAAGCAGTATTCCGGCATGGGGGCTTAATTGATGGCGATTTTACAGGCGCTGGTTTTGTTGAGCCAAATGCCTTGGCGCTCCCGTTGGCGCCGCCGGGTTCTCAGTTTTTGCTTAATTTTGGGATTTATGGCCGCCTTCCTCTGTCATCCCCCGGCCCAGGGGCAAGAAAAAGCCGAAATCCTCTGGGATAGCTGGGGCGTACCCCATATTTTTGCCCCGGACGAGCGGTCTTTATTTCGGGCCTTTGGCTGGGCCCAGGCCCAAAGCCACGGCGCTTTACTGCTCAAACTCTACGGCGAAGCCAGGGGTCGGGCTTCGGAATACTGGGGCATTGAGGGATTGAGTAATGATCAATACGTCCGGCTAATGGGCATTCCCGACCGGGCCAAGGAGTGGTACCGCAGTCAAAGTCCCGAGATGAAAGGAAATCTGGACGCCTTTGCGGAAGGCGTGACAACCTATCTCCAGCGCCATCCCCAGGGATTGCCGGACTACGCCGGCGCCGTTTTGCCCATCACCGGCGCCGATGTCTTGGCCTTGACCCAAAAAACCCTCTGGTTTGAGTTTTTAATCAATCCCCGTCAGGTGGAGGCGCTCAAGCGCCGAGAACCGGCGCCCACCCCAGAGACAGGATCTAACGCCTGGGCCATCGCCCCCAGTCAAACCCGCAACGGTAAAGCCCTTCTGTTGGCCAATCCCCACACCCCCTGGGGCGGCGCTTTTCGCTGGACGGAGGCCCAACTGGCGGCGCCGGGGTTGAATCTCTCTGGGGCGGCGCCGGTGGGACTGCCGCTCCTCGCCCTAGGGTTTAACGATCATCTGGGCTGGAGTTTAACGGTCAATCATCCCCACAATGTCGGGATCTATGAGTTGGCGCTGGAAAAAGGCGGCTACCGTTGGGACGGCGCAGTCAAGCCCTTTGTCACCCATCGGGAACGCTTAAAAATTCGCCAAGCCGACGGCGGTTTCCAGATCCTAGAGTGGGACCGCCAAGAAAGCGAGGCGGGGATAGTGGCGGCCCAACAATCGGGCCGGGCCTACGCTCTCCAGATTCCGGGGTTGAATCGACCCCAGGTTTTAGATCAATTTCTCGAAATGGGCAAAGCCAAGAATTTAGCCCAGTTTGAAGACGCCTGGCGCCGCGCCCAAGCGCCCCTATTTAACGCGCTCTATGGGGATACCCAGGGCAATATTTTTTACCTCTACAACGCACTTATGCCCCGCCGGGAGGGAACCTGGCAAGAGTGGGGACAACCCCGCCCCCTAGACCGTTCCCAGGACTTGCCCCGAGACTATTTAACCTACGACGAACTGCCCCGGTTAACCAATCCCCCCAATGGCTGGCTCCAAAACAGCAATGATCCCCCCTGGACTAGCGCCGTTCCCTCCCCCTTAAAGCCGGAGCGTTATCTCCCCTCCCTGGCGGCGCCGAATTTGGGTCTAGCGCCGAATCTCCTACGAACGCAACGATCCCTCAAACAACTACTAGAGGGCGGCCCCTGGGATTTGGAACGTCTGCAAAAGGCGCAATTTTCCTCCCGCTTAGAGTTAGCCGACCGCCTTTTACCCCTCCTGCTCCCCGCGGCGAAATTGTTGGCCAATCCCCTGGGACTCGAAGCCGCGGAGGTTCTCAAAGCTTGGGACCGGCAGGCGGCGCCGACTAGTCGAGGGGCGGTGCTCTTTTTCTTTTGGGCCTCGACCCTAGAGCGCCAAACCCTCTTTTCCAAACCCTGGAACCCCACCGATCCCCTCAATACGCCCGCGGGTCTTCGGGACATCAATCAGGCGCTAGCGGTGTTAGAAGGGGTCGCGGCCCAGGTGAAATTGCTCTACGGCTCTTTAAACATCAGTTGGGGAGAGGTGGCCCAGATGCAAGCCGGCGCTCGGCGCCAACCCGCCAGCGGCGCTCCGGGAGACTTGGGCAGTTTCCGGGTCTTGCAGTTTAAAACCACCCCCCAGCAAAAATTAGAGGCTTGGTTTGGAGACAGTTTTATCCAAATTGTCGAGTTTAGCGACCCGCCCC
>JAYKIZ010000293.1:0-4210 GCA_035285965.1 Cyanobacteriota bacterium
CGCCGCTTGGGGAAAAGAGGTTGTCAAACTCCGGCAGTTCCGGCAGATCGTAACGAAAGACATCGGCGCCCCAAGCCTGGAGGAGTTCCGGCGCTATGCCCCGACCCCGTTTATGACCCGGCGCGTAGAAGGGGTAGTCTTTTGCCCCGGCTAAACCTTGGAGGGCGGAGAAAATGGGTAAAGCCGCTTTTGTCGGCGCAGGTTCAGTCATGGGAGATTGCGTTAATACAGAGGAAAGAATATGTTACGCTACAGCGGTATTGTTGTGAGTAAAGGACAGCCCTTCGGCTACGCTCAGGGCGCGAGAGTTAAGCGTATGTGAGTCAGGGATAGCCCTCCGGTTATGTTCACGGCGCGAGGGCTGAGCGGAGTCGAAGCCCGTATCCATTAACCTTAAATAACCCCAGAATATCTCTTTATCCGAGTCAAACTCTGTGACCCCTCTTACCCCCTTGCCTGGACGCTGGCTCGGTATCGATCCCGGACTGGCCATTATTGGCTGGGCGCTACTGGCGGAAGAGAACGCTCAGGGAATTAAGTTGTTGGATTACGGAACCATTGAAACGGATAAAACCTTACCGACCCCCGCTCGTTTAGTGGAAATCGAACGAGATGTAGGGGAGCTTTTAGCAGAATTTCGACCGGAAGCTGTGGCTATAGAAATGCCTTTTTTTAATCGACAAATCAAGGCGGCCGGCGGCGTGCTTCAGGCGCTGGGGGTGATTAATTTGGTGATTTATCGACAGATGGGTTATTGTCCCATTTTCCTCCATCAAGCCAGTTGGAAATGCCATCTGGGAAATGGTCGAGCTACCAAGAGCGAAGTGGCGGAAGTTCTCCAACAAATTTTTGACTTGCCCCAATTGCCCATTGACGACAGCGTGGACGCCATGGGCATCGCTCTGGCGGGTTTAAACGGCGTGCGCAATCAAATTACCTAGCTGGAAGCTATTTTAAATAGGACTGGGTAATGCGGTTGATCCGAGGTTGTACCCAGGACTGGAGCGCCTGCCATTGGGTTTTATTCGCCAGCGCCGATAAGAAAGTCAAAGGCAGACCATAACGGCGCTGGCGAAATTGCCAGCGTTTCCATTGATTTTGGCGTTTTAAGCGGCCCACTTCCGCCGGGGTTAAGGCCAGCGCCGGCAGTCCGCTGGGTTCATAGTTTCTCTCCGTTAAGAGAGCGCCGACTCGGGTTTCCACCTGTTGAATGTCCTCTGGGGAAAGTTTCTTTTTCCACTGGTTGAGCAACTGGGGGTTGGGCGCCTCGTAGGTAGAATCTTCGGGATAGCTCAACATGCGGGGGTCATAGTCAACGCCGATAAAGCGGCAAATTTGCCCGAGGGTCGTTTCTGGCTCCCGAATCAGGGTTTCATACTGAATTTCTAGCGCCTGTTCCGATTGAAGCCGGGGTTTTAACTGCCGCCACAGGGTTTCCGCTTCTAGCCAACCCTCGACGCCAAACCAAAGGTTCCCCGCCCAGCCCATCTGGATACAGGAGCGGGCCACATCCCGGGGATCGCGGTAGAGAAAAATAAAGCGAGCCTGAGGCCACAGTTTCAGTAAATGGACAAAGTTAACATGCACTGTTGTCCCCACGAGGGGTTTGCTGTCGGCGCTTTGAACCTGGGCCAGAAAATGATTAACCAGTTCGGGATAGGAGGCAACTGGCGCCCAGGTTAAGCCATTGGCCTGAAAACCCCGGTCAATTTGTAGGTATTGTCGATACTGCTCTAGATCAGGATATTCCCCCGTCGACGTCAGGTAGCGGGTCAAGTATTCCGACTCGTAACGAAAGGAAACCTGGGGATGATGGTCGATCATCAACCGCAGGAGGGTGGTGCCGGAACGATGGGCGCCGACCAAAAAGAGAGGCCGCTCGATCATAGTCATCAATTTAGGGGATTTATAAAAAACGATCCAGCGCCGCTCGCAGTTCCGCCAACTCCGTTTCAATGTTACCTTCTTGGGCGGCCCGGGTAATACACTCGCTTAAATGCTCGTCTAAAATCATCCGAGCCACCCGGTCCACGGCGCCGCGAACGGCGGCGATTTGAATCAGCACTTCCGGGCAGGGGCGACTTTCCTGCACCATGGTCTTCACGCCCCGGATGTGACCCTCAATGCGGGAGAGTCGATTAACAATCAACCGCAGGGACTCCTCGCTGTGAACATGAGTATGAGGGTGGGCTCCGTCGGTGTGGGTATGAGGAGAAGAAGAGGAGAGGGTCATAGGACGGTAAGGGGACGGCGAAGAGCAAAGAAAGAAACCTGAATTTTAGCTCTATTTTTCGGGAGTTCATTGAGCCACTACTCCCGCCTGACTTGGAAACAACACCAATCCCCCCGTTTCCACAGCGCCGCCACCGTCCAGCCGGTTTGCTCCAGGCTATCGGCGATCATCTGGGTTTGCTCCAAAAGAATGCCGCTGAGGATAGCCCAACTGTTGGGGCGAATCAGAGGCGTAAATTGGGGTAAAAGTTCGACGATGGTTTCCGCCAAAATATTGCAGACAATACCGTCCACTCCGTCCGGCGCCAAGCTTTTTACCTCCTCGACACTGCCCTGGTTAATCACCAGAAAATCGGGGTGAATATGGTTAAGATGGCGATTTTCCCGGGCCGCCGTCACCGCCTGGGGATCGGTGTCCACGGCGTAAACTTTGCCCGCCCCCAATAAAACGGCGCCGATGGAAAGAATGCCGGAGCCGCAACCAATATCCGCCAGAACCGGCTCGGCGCCGCCCAAGGCTAAGCGCATTTCCAGGGACTCCAAACAGAGTTGGGTGGTGGCGTGGGTTCCCGTGCCGAAGGCGACGCCGGGGTCTAGTTTAAGAATCCGGCGCTCCGTGGGGGGCGGCTCCATCCAGGCGGGACAAACCAAGATTTGATCCCCAATTTCGACGGGTTGCCACTGTTGTTTCCAACTGCTAGCCCAGTCTTCCTCCTCAATCAGGCTCCAATGGGCCGCGGGTTTCGGCAGACCCGCCAGCAGGGCGTCTTGCTCGATCCAGAGGGACAGCGCCGCCAAATCCAGTAAATGAACCGGCGGATGGGGACTGTAGGCCCGGAGGAGAAGCCCGTTAGCTGACCGTTCCGAAACCGTGCCGTCGCACCCAAATTTTTCCAAGCGCCAGAAGAGGGTGTCTTCTAGGTTGGGGTGACAGAGGATCTGAATTTCCCACCAACTGTTGGCCATAGCGGCTAGAGTTTCACCGTATAGGCGTCCCGGATGCCGGGCACCTTGAGAATTTCCGCCAGCAGACCCTCCGGCAGAGGATCGTCGAGACTAAGGGTCATGACTGCGTCGCCCCGGACAATTTTCCGCCCCACCTGCATACTAGCGATGTTGACGTTGAAACTGCCCAAGAGGGAGCCGATTTTGCCGATAATCCCCGGCATATCTCGGTGGAGGGTAAAGAGCATGTAATTGCTGGGGGGCACGTTGATGGGGAAACCGTCCACATCGGTGATACGAATTTCGCCGTTGCTTAGTAAAACGCCGGTGGCGGAGTGTTCTCCCATGGAGCCGACGGCCTGGAGGTGGAGGGAGCCGGAATAGTCCCGAATGGAGGCGTCCCGAGTCTCAATCATCCGAATGCCCCGCTCCTTGGCTTCCAGCGCCGCGTTGACGTAGTTGACCCGCTCCCGCAGAGCTTGGGAGAGGAGACCTTTAATGGAGGCCACCACAATGGGCTGGGTGGCGTTCTCCGCCAGATCCCCCTGGAGAGAGACTGTTAACTGCTCGATGCGGCCCCCGGCCAACTGTCCCACCAAATTTCCTAGGGTTTCCGCCAACTGGAGGTAGGGACGTAGTTTTTCCATGACGTCGGGGGTGAGGCCAGGGATGTTCACCGCCGAGCGGGCCGGCAGACCCAACAGCACGTCCCGAATCTGCTCCGCCACGTCTACGGACACATTGACCTGGGCCTCGGCGGTGGAGGCGCCGAGGTGGGGCGTGAGGATAATATTTTTCAGCCCCCGTAGGCGGGATTCTCCCAGGGGTTCTTGGCTATAAACATCCAAAGCGGCGCCGCCAATCTTGCCCTGTTCCAGGGCGTCCGCTAGGGCCTCTTCGTCGATGATGCCGCCTCGGGAGCAGTTGATAATCCGCACCGTCGGCTTCATTTTCGCCAAAGTTTCGGCGCTGATCAAATTGGCGGTTTCCGGGGTTTTGGGGACGTGGAGGGTGATAAAGTCCGACTCGGTAA
>JAYKIZ010000294.1:0-4689 GCA_035285965.1 Cyanobacteriota bacterium
CGTTAAGACTAGTCCCCCTGTTCAAGCCGATAAAGATCCTCGGCTAAAGCCTGCAAGCGCCGCAACTGGGCCCGCATATCTTGAATCGTCCAACGGGCGGCAAAGACTTGAAAGCCCCAGGCTACGAGGGGATTGGGAATAGCGAAGTCAAAGCGGTTAATCAGGAGCGTTCCCCGCTCTAGGGGGGAACATTCCCAGCGGTCTTGTCCCCGGAAAAAACCGTCAAATTGCCAAACGATCAGACCCGGCTTGCGACAAATCACCCTGTTATTCAGGGTGGGATAGAGGGGCGGAATTTGGAGCAGAAAACGACTTTTAGCGCCGACCGCGGTTGACCATTCCCCCAAAGCTTCGCATTTCAGTCGGGGATTGAGCCAGGTCTGGATCAGGGGCAACTCCGTAAAACACCGCTCCACCACCCCGGCGCTGGCTTGGATTTCAATCTGTTGCTCAAAAATCATCGGCTCAAAAATTATCTTTGTTAAGAATTGTAAGGCCTTATTTCAGGGGTTCCAGTCCTAATTCCTGAAGGGCGGTTTGTATTTCTTGTTTCATTTGCTCCGAGATTTCGCCGGTTAAGGATAAGTGGACTGAGAGATTAATGCCAATGTCTTCCTTCTTGGCATAGTTACTAATAATCTTGAGATAAAACTGAGACCATTTTTGGGGGTTAATGACTCCCGACCATTCGAGACGCTTGATGGGAGACGGTATTTCAGAAATCGGCGCCGGATCGGCGATAGGCGCCGGGGGTTCTACGGCGATGGTCAAGGTCTGGGAACTTTTGAGACCGTTCACTTCGGCGACGATGGGGTAAGAACCGGTTTGTTCTCCGGCGATGATGGCGCCATCGTCGCTAATGACGGCGCCGTCGATTTGCCAGTGGATCTTTTCGAGGGGAATTTCAGCGCCGTATTGATCAAGCCCTTTCGGCTTAATTTTATAGGTTTCTCCCGGTTTCAGGGTGATCGGCGCCGGTTCAAGAATCAGTTGCGTTAACACTGGAGGCTGGGTCATTCTTTGTTGATAGCCTTCGGCCTCTTCCTGTTTAATCAGAAACCGGTCATCAGAGATTTCAACCTCCTGGGGGGAAAGAGAGGCTTTAAAAATAAACGGCTCGTAATGACTCTGGCCCATTTTGCCGCAATAGGCAAACTTGCCTTCTTTGACACCTTTGGCGATGGCTTCCTGGATCGCGTAACCGGAAAGCAGGCGGGGAAAGACGGGGGAGGCGAAAAAGGCGTCGTGGATAGACTTGGTGCTCCATTCAGGAAAGGCGACGGACCAGTTGCGGGCTAAAAAATTGGGGCTGACGGCGTCGGTGATAATATCTTCAGTACGGAGTCGATTGAGAATATATTTCACGGGAGAAGCGGCGCTACTAGAGGTGATTGAGCCTAAATCGAGAATTGCTAACTGGTTATTGCGGTTTAAAAAAGCCAAGCGTTTATAGGAGCGCCAAATGGTTTCGTTTAAATCCCGCTCGGCTCTCTGGAGATTGAGGTTGAGTTGTTTCGCTTGCTCTTCGTCAAAGCGGGCATCTTCATCCCGGATGGCTTCCCAGGCTAAAAGTTTACGGGTTTCTTCCCGCAGTTGAGCGTCGTTATCGACAAAAACAAAGAACAAGGCGCTTTTATAGGTGCGGGCGGATAAGCCCGCTTCTCGAATCATGCTTTCAATAAAGCGCCGGGTTTCCTCTAGATTTTGAGAGGAGTAGTCAACGTCAAGAACGGCAAGGGTTAGCGCCGCTTGATTGGGTAAACTACTGGGAACGGTGGGAAAGGGAATGACCTGTAACCCCTGGGCGCCGGTAAAAATTTTGCGAGTTTCGGTTTGCAACCGTTCATCAATGGCATCCGAGGAAATATTGGCGCGGCGGTCGGCTAAGAGTTTATTGAGGTTGGGATAAATACTAAATTTATAGCGGGTTTGGTTGACCGTCAGGTAATAGCATTCGCTCCTTAAATTGTCGAGCACGGTTTCTAGATTGGCGACGTCTAGATTGGGTTCCGCGACCGCCAGACGAATTTCTGGGACGGTGGCTTCAGCGTTGGCTTGCCCCCCATTCGATTCAAAGAAAATGGTGGCGGCGACTTGGCGATGGAGCCGGGCTTTCTTAATGACGGGATCGGCTTCCATGTCTAAGCGGGTCGCATGAGCGCCGCTTTTACCGCAAATATCCGTGGTGATGGCGCCTTCTAGTTTATCTGGGCCTAACTGTTCAAAAACGGCGGCTCGGAAGAGGGGATCGTCTAGGGGGGCGCTCCCTAAACCGATTAATAAATCTCGGTGATTGCCTCGATAGCCTTCTTGATAGGTATAGGAGACCCAACTGGCTAGGAGTTTGAGAATGCCTCTGGTGCGTTGGAAACGGGGTAGGGCTTGCCATTTCCGCTCAAAGACAGAAAAAATACTGGGATGAAAAGGATAGGTTTCTTGAAAGGCTGGTTGGGCGCGGTCGATGGGGAACCAACCGGGAATTTGTTGTCGATGGTTGATAATCCAGTTTGCGTAATCTTGACAAGTATTAATTGCCGCTTTAGGCAATAGAATACGACCGTCGGCGGTCACAGCATCCGGGTTCCATTCAAATAAGCGGCGCCGAATAATTTCGGAGGTTTCGGCTTCGGCGGAGACCATAATGGCTTTACCCAGACGATCTAGCATTTTTTTATAGCGTTGTTCGTCGGCTTCGTCTTCCGCGGTGTATTCGTCGATTGATTTGGGCACGGAAACGACTAAAACTAGATTATCTAAGCCCCTGGCTACTTCGGAGAGAGATTGAATAAAGTTGTAAAGTCGGTTGCCGTAACCCTTGGCGCGGTAAGTCGAAACATAACTCAGAATCTCGTCCATCAAAATGAGATTGGGCTTATCTTTCGGTAAAAAGGCGCGGATGACGTCGCCCTTGGGTTCAATAAATTCATCCTCATGTTGAGCCACAACCTGAAAAGCCGCTTCTCCCCCCAGTTGATAGGCGATTTCTCCCCAGGGCGTCCGGCGCCGGGGGGTTCCATCCTCGCCGCCCCGGCCGGTGGTGGAGTCGAACTCTGTGCCTACGAAAACGGCGACGTTGGCTGAGGGTAGGGTGTTCAGACCGGCTTGGAGGAGAATTTTGGGAATGCCCATTAGACCAGCGCCGTTGGGGCCGAGTCGCGCTAAATGATATAGGCTGGTTAGGGCATGAGTTTTACCGCCGCCAAATTGGGTGGATAAGTTAAAGACAGCGTTACTGCCCATTTTTTGCCCCGCTAGCCGTCTGAGGGTTTCGGCGGAGAGTTCGGTGAGATATTTGGTCAGAAAGGTGCGTTCAAAAAAGCGGGCGGGGTCGGTGTAGTCGCCGGGCGCCGTACCTTTGCGAACATGGTCGAGGTTAACGGCAAATTCTGAGGCGTCGAGGGGGCGGCCTTGCCGAATGTCTTCTCTGGGTACTAGCCCGTCGATGCGATACCAGGGAGTGAGTTGAGCCATGTTGACCTTCCGTTTTGGTTTAGAGGGTTTGTAGGATTGCGGTTAGCTCTAAAAATTCTTGAGCGCGTTGGAGGTAATCATTAAGTTCATGTTCTGAAAATTCAATATCTGTATCATAGTCAGCTTGACACCTAGCCCTTTCCGCTTCGATCAAATAGCGATGATATTTCGACTCAATAATCTGAGTTTTAACAAAATACTTTCCAAAAGCAGAAATGACTGCCGAATGTTTGGAAAAGGATAGTTCTTTTGACTCCAGAAAAGCAGAAGCAATATAAAACATAGTATAATAAGCGCGAGAGATGGCAAAATCTGAATGGCCCAATTTCCCTAGTTCTTCGGCCGCTTCAAGGCTTTTATGCGCTTTTCTAACTAAATCTATTTGCTCTTTATTCATAAAATAATACCTTCTTTTTTGACGTTACGAATAAAAGCGTTATTTCTGGTTTGCCAATGATTAAGGCTCATTAAAAAGCAGGTAATGACTATATCATTTTCTAGGCATATTTCACTGATGAAAGCGCTATTTTTTTTGTTTTCTTTGTAGGAGTCGAAGCTATTTTTTAAAATAACTAAAAGATCAATATCAGAGTCTAGATCGTTTTCTCCTCTAGCTTGGGAGCCAAAGAGAATGATATTAGCAAGATCGTTTCCATAGTTTTCTTGGAAATAGTTTTTGACTTTTCCAAGGATTGTTACCAATTTAGGGTTAGCTAAGGCGACAGTTTTATTCATTTGGTTTAGGTCTCTCATCAGTGAAACGGTGAAAAAGTGTTAAAACCCTAAGCCTTTCTTCCGAGCGAGGACGCCGTCTATCCAGCGTTTTTCCTCGGTTCCGGGGGGGTACAGCGCCGAGAGGGATTGGGCCAGAGTCCAAAAGCGTTGATCGGCGCCGACGCCGTCTTCAATGAGAAAACGGGGGAGGGCGTCGCTACGACCGCTGGCGAAGAGCAACATGGTTTGATGGATACGATCGAGGACGGTTTTACCGGTTTGGGTGACGGTAATGTCCTCGGTTCCCTGTTCTTCGGTGAGTTGATTAAGGATGTGGCCAAAGTCGAGGGCGAGTTGTTGGGATTTGGCTTTTTTGGCTTTCGGTTTGGGTTCCCGCAGGCCTTCTTTGCCGAAGAGATAGGCGGCCCGTTCGGCGACGGGCAAGAGTCGAGCGTTACTGCCTTTGATTTCTACTAGACTACCCAATTTTTCGAGATGGGCGCC
>JAYKIZ010000295.1:0-4157 GCA_035285965.1 Cyanobacteriota bacterium
TAGGGCCTGTCGAGGCTAAGCGGGTTCTTGAGGGGGTCGATTGGTCGGCTAAGGTTCCGTCTCAGTCTGAAAAGTTCCGGGCGGTGGGAAACCTGGTCATCTCCAAAACTGCCGGTTATGCGGCTAAGCAGTTATAACATGCTCTCGACGCTGTGAGGGCGGATCTAGATAAATAAGCGGGTCTCTGGGGGTGGTTGTGGCCATCCCCGTTTTTTATGTAATATTATGCACCTTATAATAAATGATGGGAGTCAGCCCTAACCTCCCGCCCCTATGACTGTCCCCAATCGCTTTCAAGTTTTTGATCAAGATCTGCCCCAGGAGGTCTTCCGCTCCTTGATGAGCGCCCCGGCCATCGCCGTGGATACGGAAACCATGGGACTGGTGCCCCAACGGGATCGTCTCTGTTTAATCCAAATTTGCGACCCGTCCGGGTTAGTCACCGCCCTTCGCATCGCCCAGGGGCAGACCCAGGCGCCCTACCTACGGCAACTGATGGAAGCGCCCTCCGTGGAGAAAGTCTTTCACTACGCCCGCTTTGACGTGGCCCAACTTAAGCAGACCTTTGGCATTAAGACCCATCCCATTTTCTGCACCAAAATCGCCAGCAAACTGGCCCGCACCTACACCTCTTCCCACGGTCTCAAAAGTTTAGTGCAGGATTTAGAGGGCGTGGAATTGGATAAAACTTCCCAATGCTCGGACTGGGGCAATGTCCAAAACCTCTCCATGTCCCAATTGAACTACGCCGCTAACGACGTCCGCTATTTGCTCTCAGTCCGGCGGAAACTCCAAACGATGCTAGAACGGGAAGGGCGCTGGGGACTCGCCCAACGCTGTTTCGAATGCCTGCCGGTCTTCGTGGCGCTGGATTTAGAGTTTTTTAGCAATGTCTTCGAGCACCAAGGTTGAACCGATGAGCGCCCAAGAATTTACCGTCGGTAGTAAGGTTCGCCTTGTCGCCAGTCCGCCCTATCTCAAAACCGCCGAGCCTATGCCTATGCTCCGGCCCCCCGACCAGGCGCTGGTGGGGGAGGAAGGGGTGGTAATGGAGCGCCGTCCCGGAGGATATTGGGGTGTGCGCTTTAAGCGCGGGGTCTTTTTACTCGAAGGCGAATATTTAGAGCTACTGCCCTAACTCCTATGCCCGCCGGGAAAGTCCACGACTGCGTTACCTTCTGGACCTTACCGCCCCTGACGGCGCTGGTTTACGGCCTGACCCAGAAAGCTCACTTAGCCGGTCTCTTCGCCCTCGCTTATTTATTTAGCGGCCTAATGTTTGGCCCCGATCTAGATATTCACTCCGTTCAATATCGGCGCTGGGGGATTCTGCGCTGGCTTTGGTTGCCCTACCGGCGGGCAATTAAACATCGTTCCTGGCTCTCCCATGGTTTTCTGGCGGGCACGGTTCTACGCCTCTTTTACCTCGGCGTGATTGGCGCCTCTATGGGTTTAATCGCCTTAATCTTCCAACCCGATTGGCGAGCTTATTTACCCCTAACCGGCGCTCAGTTAGTCCTCTTGACTCCCGAAATTTTCACCTTATTTATCGGCCTAGAAAGCGCCGCCATGGGCCATAGTCTTAGCGATTATCTCGACAGCGCTTGGAAAAAACGGCGGCGGCGAAAAAAGCTCCGCCGTTCCCGGCGCTAGACCCGACCCCGGAGCATCATTGCCATCTCGTTGGGCGTCGGCGCCAGTTCCAGCGCCGTTTCTTCGGTGATGCGGCCTTCCTGATAGAGATTAAAGAGGGATTGGTTGGCGGTAATCATGCCGTCGTACTCCCCGTCCTTCATCAGCTCGGCGATTTCTTCGTATTTGCCCTGACGAACGTAGTCCTTGACGGTTTCGGTGTTGATCAAAATATCGTGGAAACCGGCCCGTTTGCCGTCGGTGGTGCGGCATAGCCCCTGGGCGATGATGGCCACCAAGGATTCGGCGATGGCCGTCCGCATGGCCGGTTGCTCCTCCGCTGTGTAGAGGGTCAAAATCCGCTCTAGGGTCTTAATAGCGCTGTTGGTGTGGAGGGTTCCCATGACCAAGTGACCCGTTTGGGCCGCCTTCAGCGCCGTGTTCACCGTGCTCTTGTCCCGCATTTCCCCCACCAGAATGATATCCGGGTCTTCCCGCAGAGCGGCCTTGAGGGCGTTGTCAAACTCGTGGGTGTGCATCCCCACTTCCCGTTGCTTAACCAAAGAGCGCCGACTTTGGTGGACAAATTCTACCGGGTCTTCAATGGTAATAATATGCTTAGCGTGTTCTTTATTGATATAGTCCACCATCGCCGCCATGGTGGTGGATTTGCCGGAACCGGTGGGGCCGGTGACGAGGATTAAGCCCTTATGGGAATCAGAGACGGTGCGGAGAATTTCCGGCAGACGCAACTGCTCCATGGTCAGAATTTTCAAGGGAATCAAACGCAGAACCATGGCTGGCCCCCGCAGACTATCGAAGACATTGATCCGCACCCGGGCGAAGTCGTACTGGGTGGCGCCGTCAAATTCTAATTCCCGTTGAAAACGCTGGATTTCGTCCTCGCTCAGAATTTCCCGCAACCAACTCATAAAAGTCGGCAGATCCGTTTCGGGATAGGACAGAGTCATCATTTCCCCCCGGTCTCGCATCCGGGGAACTTCCCCCACCCCCACGTGGACGTCGGAAAAGCCTTCATTAAAGGCGATATTAATTAGTTCTTCCAAACTGGGATGACCGGGGGAGCGACCGACAGCGGCCCGGGGCGTAGCGGTTTGGGGACCGGGACTGGGTAAGGGGGGCGGCGGCGGCGCTTGCATAGGCGTCCGACTGGGCGGCGCCGACATGAATTGGGTTTCTCCGGCGTAGCTGTCCTCCGGCGGCGCGACTCGGGGCGGCGCGGGTAGGGGCGGCAGAGGGGGCGCGGAGGGACGGGGCGTTTGGGTCATGGGGCAACTCCCTGGCAAAGACGAGTAACGGGCGACTAGATCGGTCGCAACATACCCTTACGTTACTCCAAAGCGAGGGAGAGGGAATAGTCAACGGTCAGGTTTAATCCCCTCTAGCCCCTACTTCGGCATATTTCGGCAAGCTCAGTACGTCGCCTGGGAAAGGGGGGAGTTAATCAGAGACTGTTCGTAATTTACTTAGGCTTGCTATAAGCTAGCTCTAGCCTTGATTCAGGTTTCATAACAATGGAGCCTTTTTAATTGGGGCTGAAATCCTTTAAAATGAGAATAGCTTGGGTCTGTAATGTCTGACGACCACTCCTTGATAAATTCAATGCCAGAAATTTTTAGAACGGAGGGATATGTTTTCTTTTTCTATGCCAATGAAGGTCAAGAACCTATGCACGTTCACGTTAGACGTGGAGGCGGATATGCTAAATTTTGGATTGAGCCTCTTGAACTCGATTATGCCAAAGGTCTAAAAACCAAAGAAATTATTAGAGCTGAAAAACTAGTTTTTGATAATCTAGATTTGATCAGGAGCAAGTGGCAAAATGTTTTTGGTATCTGAAGACGTTATCCGAGCCGAAAAAGTTTGGATTGAAGATAGATGGATTTGCATTCGTTTACAGGATGAACGTGAGATTCGTTTTCCTGCTCATAAAAATAAACGCTTAGCAAAAGCAACCACAGAACAGTTAGCAGAAGTGGAACTGATTTGTGACGGGACGGGACTCCATTGGCCAAGCCTAGACGAGGATTTGTCTGTTATGGGAATTTTGGCGGGAAGAGTAGGGTAAGGCGCTCCTCGTCTTGCAAAGGGAAATTGTCCCACTGGACTCCACTGAGCTTACCGAAGTGAGCGTAGTCGAAGTGTAGAAGGATTCAGCGGCTAAGGACTTTCCAAAATGGCGCTTAACCGTGGCGTTTTTGGTGCCAGCGCCAGGCCTGCTGGATAATCGTCTCTAAATCTGCGTATTGAGGCGTCCAACCTAAAATTTCCTTCGCCTTGGCGCTACTGCCTACTAGCGCCGGGGCGTCTCCCGGCCGGCGGGGGCTTTCCTGGACGGGAATCGGTTTACCGACCACCTTCTCCGCCGTCGCGATCACTTCCCGCACGGAGAAACCGTTGCCGTTGCCCAGGTTAAAAACGGCGCTCTCGCCGCCCTTTTGCAAGTACTCTAGTCCCAAAATATGGGCCGTCGCGAGGTCGGAAATATGAATATAGTCCCGAAT
>JAYKIZ010000296.1:0-15638 GCA_035285965.1 Cyanobacteriota bacterium
CGAAACAGTAAGGCGTTATATTGAAGGACAGAAGGGGAAGTGAATACGCGGGGTTAAAACCCCGCAACGGTTTTCATCCCCACGCTTTAGCGGGGGGTTTTCAACCTCATTTTCGATAAGCTTGCCAGAAGTCTGTGTAGCAAGTTGCACTTTGTCGGTACCGGTCCGGTAAACTATACCATAGTTTTTGAGCAGATTTTCTTGTTCGATTTGGTTTCTACCATCGGGAGCATCGAGGGCCGAGAGGGGAGTGTGAAATAGAGACGATGAGCCAAACGCAAGCGTTACAAAGAGCCTTCTATCTGCTGGTTAAAGCCATAGATTTGCCGACGACCGGCCACCGTCACCAATTCCACCTCTTTTTCATCCCCCGGTTCAAAACGGATTGCCGTGCCCGCCGGAATATTGAGGCGCATACCCCGGGTTGCCTCTCGCTCAAAGATCAAGGCGCTATTGACCTCATAGAAATGGAAATGGGAACCCACTTGAATGGGACGATCGCCGCTATTAGCCACCATGACTCTCAGAGTTGGACGACCCGCATTAAGTTCTATAGCGCCGACTTGGGTAATCATTTCACCGGGAATCATAGGACTTTCCTCTAGGTAAATTAGCGAATGGGTTGATGAACGGTCACTAGTTTAGTGCCGTCGGGAAATGTGGCTTCGACCTGGACTTCCTCGATCATTTCCGGTACGCCTTCCATGACTTCATCTCGTTGGAGAATAGTCTGGCCCCCTTGCATTAATTGGGCGACGGTTTGGCCTTCCCGGGCCCCTTCCAGAATCTGGGCGGTGATATACGCGATAGCTTCGGGATAGTTCAACTTCAAACCCTTCGCCTTCCGGCGCTCAGCGACGAGGGCGGCGGTGAAAATTAATAGTTTGTCTTTTTCCTGAGGAGAGAGTTGCATTGGGTTATGGATGGCTTATTGCTGAAATTTTTTGGGGAACTTCGGGTTACATCCGCCTAACGAGGGAAGGCTGATTTAATATACTCTCATTCTTGTAGAAATTGCCAGACCCGAGGCGTGATCGGAGGAGAGCCGAGATATAGGGGCCGGAGCCAATCCCAGACCCGCTTAAACCAAGTTCTGACCGCCGCGATAGAACTCCCTCGATAGCGACAGAGGAGACCCTGTTGCAGTTGCGTGACTCCCATGGTTTCTGGTCGGTCTAATCCCACCCCCAATTGACGAATTTCCGCCAGAATCGTATCGGGAATATTCCGCCCCACCCAGCATAGCGCGCCACTGAGGGGCTGTCCAGCCAGACCATTGAGGCGCTCCGCCGCGCCTAAATCAGCGGGCAACCATTGGTGGTCAATCCAGAGGGGCAGAGAGCCTTGCCAAATTTCCGTACTTGATTTCCAGTCCCCTTGGGTATAGCGTTCTTGGCGAGCGGTGCGGCCAAAGCGATGAATTTCCCAGCCGAAGTATTGGGCGTTTGACCCTAATTGAATGCGGGTTTTCTGAAGATAGTGGGCTTGGTTATAAACAATAGTTTCTTGGGGGAGGTATTCTAAACAAGCTCCCGACCCGAGTTGAATGGCGATATCCTGTTCCGATAACCGTTCGGGATGACCGTAGATCTTGGTCGCCGCCGGGGTTGTGATCAGGCTATGGCAGTCCGCTTCTAGGTTAATCTTTTGCGTCAAACGATCGCCGCCCACCATGCCCCCCGCTGTATGGAGAATGACGGTATGACAGATAGCCTCATTTTCAGGATAGAAGGATTTTTGTACCTTAAAGGGAGCCTTCGCATAAACCGAAGCGACTTGAGTTTTCTGCTGGTATTTTTGATAGCTGAGGTCAAGATGACCCTGCCAGCGAGAGAGGGGAGAAACAGTCATAAATTCGGTTAACGGAGATAGGATTCGATAAAGCTCTGGACTTGAGCTAAGCCTTGCTGTGTTTTGAGATTCGTAAAGACAAAGGGCTTGTTGGGGCGCATCTTTTCGCTATCTTGCTTCATCACTTCCAAACTCGCGCCCACCGGCTCCGCTAAATCAATTTTATTGATCACTAACAGATCGGATTTAGTAATCCCCGGGCCGCCTTTGCGGGGAATCTTGTCCCCCGCGGCCACGTCAATGACATAGAGCGTGATATCGACCAATTCTGGGCTAAAGGTCGCCGCGAGGTTATCTCCCCCACTTTCCAGGAAAATTAATTCCAAGGCGGGAAAGCGCTGTTCTAATTCCTCAACGGCCGCTAAATTAATCGATGCGTCTTCCCGGATCGCCGTATGGGGACACCCTCCCGTTTCTACCCCAATGATTCGTTCCGCCTTGAGCGCTTGGGAGCGGACGAGAAACTGGGCGTCTTCCTGGGTATAAATGTCGTTGGTCACGACCCCAATTTGCCACTGTTCCCGCATGTGTTTACAGAGGGCGTCCACCAAGGCGGTTTTTCCCGAACCCACAGGGCCGGCGACTCCCACTCGTAAGGCTGTCATCGGTTAATATTCTCCCTAACTGCGAAACAGTCGGCTGTATTGACTTTCATGGTTCATACTGGACAAACCCAACCCTAAGCTACAACAGTAGAGCTGACTATCCGTCAAGTTTAGGATTAACGGGGCGACCTGGACAATGACCTGATGGGTATTCATCAAGACCTGTTGACCGGCGGTTTGGCCGAGGGGGATTAACTTCACGCCAGCGGTAATGAGGTTACTGGCCCAACTCTGGAGAAAGGCGAGCAAGCTGGATTCTAGAGGCCCTTGCCAATGGGCGGCCGCTACCCCAAACATCAACGCGTAGTGAATGGGCGTTTGCCAATCGCTCTTGATCCTTTGCAGGAGAGGGTTGGGGGTCAGATTCAGCGCTAAGTCTAATAAGCTTTTGCCCATTTGTCCGCTTTGTTGCCGCAATTCCTTGGTTTCCTTGTGGGCCATGAGCCAGTGATTCCAGTATTCTAGGCGCTCCAAATCCTGGGCGTAGCGATAACCCCGGAGCATCAAGGCCGCTTCGACGCGAATGGCTCCATAGGATAATTCATGGGTTAACCATTGGCCGAGTTGCTGGGCGTCGCTAATCCCTTCTTGGCAGAGATACTCCAATCCTTCGGAGTAGCAGTAGGCTCCCAGGGGCAAAGCCGGGCTGGCGAGTTGCAGGAGATTCAGGAGCGCGGTCTCAGTGGGCATGGTGGCCATAGGCTCCCAGTTCAGGATAGAAAGGACAGGTTTCTGAGATAACTTCAATGTCGAGGTTACGCAACATCTGCTCCAGAACGGCATCGGCACTGAAGCGCAGGTAATGGGGGGTAATTTCCAGAGCGACGTGGCGATTCCCTAAATGGTAGGCGGCCCGCAGGAGATCAAGGGGCGTGTGGGCGGTCACGGTCATTACGGCTTCGGGTTGAGCGGTAATTTTCACCGCAAAGTCCGGGTCGTCCCCCCGCAAAATGTCTCCTTCTCTTAACACGGTTCCCCTGGGCAAACGCAGATCTAGCAAGGGTTGATCCGGCCGCTCAATCCGTTGGCGGGAGCGCCGTCTGGCTTCGGCCGTCAAAGGCAAAATGAAGCCCTTGGGGGGAAGAGTCCCCTCCGAATCAAAACGATGGAGAATAATCATAAGCTTCACTATACTGAGCTAAACGCAGAGATGAGTCTGGAGACCCCCCAATGAGCTACCCCATGGATCGTCGAGCCTATGCTGAAACCTATGGCCCCACTGTCGGCGATCGCCTGCGTCTGGCTGATACTGAATTATGGATAGAAGTCGAAGCAGACCATACCACCTACGGCGAGGAAGTCAAGTTTGGCGGCGGCAAGGTGATTCGGGATGGCATGGGCCAGTCTCCGACGACCCGAGAAGACGGGGCGGTGGACCTCGTTATCACCAATGCTCTCATTTTAGATTGGTGGGGAATTGTGAAAGCCGATATTGGTATTAAAGACGGAAAAATCGCCCAGATTGGTAAAGCCGGCAATCCCAATATTCAAGACAACGTGACCATCATCATTGGCCCCTCTACGGAAGTTCTGGCCGCGGAAGGCCGGATCGTCACCGCCGGCGGCATTGATAGTCATATTCACTTCATCTGTCCCCAACAGATCGAAACGGCCATCGCCTCAGGCGTCACGACTATGATCGGCGGGGGAACTGGCCCAGCCACCGGCACCAACGCTACCACTTGTACTCCCGGCGCTTGGAATATGCATCGGATGCTGGAGGCCGCTGAAGCCTTCCCCATGAATTTAGGCTTTTTAGGCAAAGGCAATAGCAGTCAACCCCAGGGGTTAATTGAACAACTTGAAGCGGGAGCCATGGGACTGAAGCTTCACGAAGATTGGGGCACCACTCCCGCCACCATTGATACTTGCCTAGCGGTGGCGGATGAATACGATATCCAAGTAGCCATTCACACCGACACTCTCAATGAAGCCGGTTTTGTCGAAGCCACCATCGGCGCTTTTAAAAATCGAGTTATTCACACCTACCACACCGAAGGGGCGGGGGGGGGACACGCGCCGGACATTATCAAAGTCTGTGGGTTGCGTAACGTTCTTCCCTCTTCCACGAATCCGACCCGGCCCTATACCCTCAATACCCTAGACGAACATTTGGATATGTTGATGGTTTGCCACCACCTAGACCCCAACATTCCTGAAGATGTGGCTTTTGCCGAATCCCGTATCCGTCGCGAAACCATCGCCGCGGAGGATATTCTGCACGACCTTGGAGCCTTTAGCATGATTTCCTCCGATTCCCAGGCCATGGGACGAGTGGGGGAAGTGATTATTCGCGCTTGGCAAACCGCCCACAAAATGAAGGTTCAGCGGGGGCCCTTATCCCAGGACTCCGACCAAAATGATAACTTCCGAGCCAAACGCTATGTGGCTAAATACACCATCAATCCAGCCATTACCCACGGCATTGCTGAGTATGTAGGTTCCGTGGAAGTCGGCAAATTGGCCGATCTCTGTCTATGGAAACCCGCAATGTTCGGTGTCAAACCAGAAGTTGTCCTCAAAGGGGGTCTGATCGCCTGGTCCCAAATGGGAGACGCCAACGCCAGTATTCCCACGCCTCAACCGGTCTATATGCGCCCTATGTTTGGCTCTTTCGGCGCCGCTACCCAGTCCACAGCCTTAACCTTTATGTCCCAAGCCGGATTGGACGCCGGTATTCCCCAGCGCCTCGGCCTGCGGAAGCGGGTCGTATCAACCCGTAACAATCGTCAACTCAGCAAAACTGACCTGAAACTGAATGACGCTCTGCCTCAGATTGAAGTCAATCCCGAAACCTACGAAGTCAGGGCCGATGGGGAATTATTAACCTGTGAACCGGCAACGGTCTTACCCATGGCCCAGCGTTATTTCCTATTTTAGAGTCTATTTAATAGCCCCTTTCAGCGCTCCCCGTCCAGCCGCGGCGAAAAGTCCCCCTGATCTTAAACATTGGGGGGTCTATTGTCATATACGTACTGGGGCCGCAATTAGAAATCGACCAATCTAGCTTGCTTTACGCATAAATGCCGAGGAAATTTCTGTAGCGGACATAACATTTAATTGTCGGTTATCGCCCTATGATAGGCACGCGAAGAGGCTGGAGTCTATCCCACACACCTCGCACTTCCATAAAGCCTCTATCGGTTATCCCTTTTGGGTAGAATCTACTCTCTAAAATACTGTTTACTCCATTGAGGTCAACTTAGTAAGTCTATGGCACAAGGATTAGGACGAAGAAAATTTTTGGTGTATGGAGGCGCGACTCTCGGTACTAGTCTCCTGCTCAAAGCCTGTCAAAACAATACCCCCACGGAGACCACTCCCACCGCTTCCCCCGTCTCCGGCACAGGGGAGACGATCAAAGTCGGGCTTTTACACTCCCTTAGCGGCACCATGGCTATCAGCGAAACAACGGTAGTCGACGCCGAAATGTTAGCCATTGACGAAATTAACGCGGCTGGGGGCGTTCTCGGCAAACAAATTGAGCCGATTAAGGAAGATGGGGCTTCAGATTGGCCCACCTTTGCCGAAAAAGCCCGGAAATTGATTGATCAGGATAAGGTCGCGACCATTTTTGGTGGCTGGACCTCCGCTAGCCGCAAGGCCATGTTGCCGGTGTTTGAAGAGAAAAACCACATGCTCTGGTATCCCGTCCAGTACGAAGGTCAGGAGTGTTCCAAAAATATCTTCTACACTGGGGCGGCCCCCAACCAACAAATCGAACCGGCAGTGGATTGGCTTCTGGAAAACAAGGGTAAAGAATTTTTCCTAGTGGGGTCTGACTACGTTTTCCCCCGTACAGCCAACACCATTATCAAAGAACAACTCAAGGTCAAGGGCGGCAAGACCGTCGGCGAAGACTATTTGCCCTTAGGCAATACAGAGGTCACCCCGATTATTACCAAAATTAAGCAGGCCTTACCCAACGGCGGCGTTATTTTCAACAGCCTCAACGGGGATAGTAACGTTGCTTTCTTCAAACAAATCCAAGCGGCGGGTCTCACCCCAGATAAGTATCCGGTTATGTCCGTGAGTGTGGCGGAAGAGGAAGTTCGTCAGATTGGCAAAGAGTACCTGAAAGATCAGTATGCCGCCTGGAACTATTTCCAAACCGTCGATACCCCCGCTAACACCAAGTTTGTGGAAGCCTTTAAGGCCAAGTATGGCGCGGACCGCGTCACCAACGACCCGATGGAAGCCGCCTACATCATGGTTTATCTCTGGAAACAGGCTGTCGAGCAAGCCGGCGCCGCGGATGACCTAGAAAAAGTGCGAGCCGCCGCCATTGGCCAAACCTTTGACGCTCCCGAAGGTCCTGTGAAAATGTATCCTAACCACCATATTTCTAAAACTGTCCGTATTGGTCAGGTTAGAGACGATGGGCTGTTTAACATCGTTTGGTCCACCAAAGAGCCTGTGGCCCCGATTCCCTGGAACCAGTACGTCCCTGAAACCAAGGGTTATACCTGCGATTGGACTCGCACCGACATCAAACCCCCCGATACCCCCGGTAAGTTCCGCGCTTCCTAGTTGGCGCTTTCACTTCCACGCCCGGGGTAAGTCTTAATTTCTCCGGGTTTTTAGTTTTGATTCCGGGATTGACGATGTCTCTTCTACTCAGTAGTATTTTTGACGGTATTAGTATTGGTTCTGTTTTATTGATTGCCGCTTTAGGACTAGCGGTAGTCTTTGGCCTGATGGGGGTGATCAACCTCGCCCATGGAGAACTCATCATGCTGGGGGCTTATACGACTTTTGTGGTGCAGAATGTTTTTAAGCCCCTGGGAGAACCCTGGTTTAGTCTCTATATTTTTGTGGCTCTGCCTTTGGCCTTTCTGGTTTCTGGTTTAATCGGACTGGCGCTGGAGCGGGGAATTATTCGTTATCTCTACGGCCGCCCTTTGGAAACGCTTTTAGCCACCTGGGGAGTGAGTCTGATTTTGCAACAATTTGTTCGCAGTGTGAATGGTCTGTTATCCATCGCTCTGGTCAGTTTTGCTCTCCTCTTTTGGGGCGGGCTGTGGTTTGTGCGGCGCCGACCGGATGGAAATCAATTGAAAACCAAAGCCATCGCGGTGTTACTGCCCCTCTCTTTAGCCATCGCCGGGGTTATTGGACTACTCATATATCAAAGTCGACAAACGGCGCTGATCACCCCCTGGTTCAGCGCTCGTAACGTGGACGTCACGGCGCCGGCCTGGCTGAAGGGCGGCTTACCCTTGGGGGACTTCCAAGTTCCCTATATTCGTCTGTTCATCATCGTTTTGACCGTTCTCTGTGTCTTGGGAACCTATTGGTTTCTCAATAAATCCAGTTGGGGTCTGCGAATTCGCTCCGTCATGCAAAACCGTACCATGAGCGCCTGTCTGGGGATTCCTACGGAAAAAGTGGACGCGCTGACCTTCGCCCTCGGTTCCGGTCTGGCGGGAATCGCCGGTTGCGGCATTAGTTTTCTGGGATCAGTCGGTCCAAACACCGGGCAAAACTATATTGTGGACACCTTTATGGTGGTGGTGGTTGGGGGAGTGGGAAACCTGCTGGGCACCATTGTCGCCGCCTTAGCCATTGGGGTGATTAACTATCTGGTAATTGTGGGAAGCAGTAGCTTTGCTGTTTTCTTAGCCTCGACTCAGACCGTCGGCGCCGGTTTTGTTCCCCAATTCCAAGCCGCTACGGGGATAGATTTAGTGGAGTTCTTTAATTTCTTTGCCACCACGAGTATGGCCAAGGTGATTGTCTTTATCTTGATTATTACCTTCTTGCAAATTAAGCCAGCGGGTTTATTTCCCCAAAAAGGACGAACCGCCGAACTTTAGACTGAGCCCTGGCGGATTACCGCCGCTTTAAACTTCAGAGGAGGTTAGAAACAATCCGGTGAATAGATTGCAACGGGAGCAACGCCGAAAATTAATGATTGAGGGAGGGGTGATTCTCGGCGCTATTATCGCGCTGGTCGTCCTTCTCCCCTTGCTATTACCGGCCTTTCGTCTGCGCCTCTTGGGACGATTCTTGGCCCTGGCGATCGCCGCTGTGGGGGTGGATTTAATTTGGGGCTATACAGGCTTATTAAGTTTGGGCCATGGCATTTTCTTCGCCCTAGGAGGCTATGCTCTGGCCATGTTTTTGAACCTGCAACTGCCGGAGGGCCAACTGCCGGAGTTCTTTACCCTCTACGGCGTGAAAAGTTTGCCTCTGCTCTGGCAACCTTTCCATTCTCTCCCCGCGACCCTTATTTTGTTAGTCCTCATACCCGGCGTAGTGGCGGGTTTATTGGGCTATTTAATTTTTCGTAACCGCATTAAAGGGGTCTATTTTTCTATCCTGACCCAGGCGGCCCTACTGGTGTTCTATAACTTTTTCAACGGTCAGCAAAAACTGATCAATGGCACCAATGGGCTTAAAACCGACACCCAACCCATTTTTGGTCTGCTCGTTAGCGACAATAAAGTGCAACTGGCTTTTTATATCATTACGGTCTTGGCTCTAGCTCTGGTCTATCTCCTCTGCCGTTGGTTAACCACAGGACGCTTTGGCCGCTTGCTGGTAGCCATTCGGGACGATGAGACCCGGGTGCGGTTTTCAGGCTATGACCCCACCTGGTTCAAGGTGTTGATTTTCTCCATCTCCGGCTCCATCGCCGGGATTGCCGGCGCGCTCTACACAGTCCAGACGGGTATTATTACCCCCAGCATCATGGAAGTCGCTTTTTCCATTGAAATTGTGATCTGGGTGGCCGTGGGAGGACGGGCGACGCTAGTCGGCGCGATCATCGGCACTTTACTGGTGCGCCTAGCCCAGAGTTTTCTCAGTGAACAATTCCCCGCCGTCTGGATCTTTTTCCAAGGCGCCCTTTTCTTAATCGTGGTCACAGTTCTACCCAATGGTCTCCTCGGCGGACTCTCCCAACTGCCCATGGCCCTCGGTTGGCGCAAACGTCTTGTCACCTATCCACTCATTGAAGAAGACCCAGCGGTTCAGCAAGAACGGGAGCTATTAGAGCATGAGCAATAAGATTTTAGAAATTAATAACCTGACCGTCGATTTTGATGGTTTCAAAGCCCTGAATCAGTTGAACTTTGACCTCGACCCGGGGGAATTGCGAGTGATTATCGGCCCCAACGGCGCCGGGAAGACCACCTTTCTGGACGTCATTACCGGTAAAGTCCAACCCACCCTCGGCAGTGTCATCTTTCAGGGTCAAAATCTCCGTCAAACGCCAGAGTATAAAATTGCCCGCTTGGGCATTGGTCGTAAGTTCCAAACGCCCCGGGTCTATCTGAATTTAACCGTCCGAGAAAACCTGGATCTGGTGGCCAACAAACGCAAAGGGGTTCTCGCGACTCTGTTGGGCCGTCCAACCCCGGAGGAAAACCGTAATGTTGTCGGCTTGCTAGACACAATTGGACTGACGGCGAAGGCGGAGATGCAGGCCCTGTTCCTCTCCCATGGGGAAAAGCAACGGTTGGAGATCGGGATGTTGGTGATTCAATCCCCGGATTTACTGTTGGTGGATGAACCCGTCGCGGGTTTAACCGACGAGGAAACCGAAAACGTGGGCAGTCTCTTAGTCGCCCTCGCTGAAAGTCATTCCATTATCGTCATCGAGCATGATATGGAATTTGTGCGGCAGATCGCCCGCAAAGTCACAGTTCTTCACCAAGGCTCGGTTTTGTGTGAAGGCTCGATGGATGAAGTCCAAAACGACCCGAGGGTCATTGAAGTGTATTTAGGAGCCGCCCCCGATGATGAGCACTGAAATCAATCCCCAGCCAACAATGGCCGCCATGCTCCAGGTCAGTAACCTGAATGTCTATTACGGTGAAAGTCATATCCTGCGCAATGTGGATCTGAGCGTTCAACCGGGGGAGATGGTCTGTTTGATTGGCCGTAACGGGGTAGGGAAAACAACCTTGATGAAAACAATTATGGGTCTGCTTTCTCCCCGCAGGGGTAATGTTTACTATCAAGGCGCTCTGGTAACAAACCGACCCACCAACCAACGGGTTCGCCTCGGCGTTGGTTATGTTCCCCAAGGTCGAGAAATTATTCCCCGGCTGACGGTGGAGGAAAATTTATTGCTGGGTTTTGAGGCTCGGCCCGGTGGGCGCCGGGGCAAGGAACGCATTCCTGAGGAAATTTTTGACCTGTTTCCCGTGTTGAAAACTATGCTTCCGCGCCGGGGGGGAGATCTCAGCGGCGGTCAACAACAACAATTGGCCATCGCCCGGGCCCTAGTGGGACAACCACAGTTATTACTCTTGGATGAACCCACCGAGGGTATTCAGCCTTCCATTGTGCTGGAAATTGAGGCTGTGGTCAAACGAATTATCCGAGAAACAGGTATTTCTGTGCTTTTAGTGGAACAACACCTCCACTTTGTCCGCCAAGCCGACCGCTACTATGCCATGCAGAAAGGAGGCATCGTGGCCAACGGTTTTACCGCCGACCTCAGCCAGGATGTCATCCAGGAATTCTTAGCGGTTTAAGATGACTCAATCTCCTCTTCATCAGGAGATTTAAGTCCGAGGGCTGGAGACAAGGGCGATATCTTCTTGCCCCGTAAGCAACAGCGCCGTTTGGGCCTCGCTCCAGTGGGTCAACCAGCCGGGTTGAAGTCCCAGGACGATAATCAGTAAACTCAGCGCCAGGGACGGCAGACGCTCCGGCCAGAGCACCGGAGGCAGTTGAGACAGCGCCGGCGTTAGACGCCCGAAAAAGACCCGATTGACCATTAAGAGAAAGTAAACCGCCGTTAGGCCGCTTCCCACCAAACAGAGGAGAGTTTGAACCGGAAAAATGGGAAAACTGCCCCGAAAGACCAAAAATTCGGCGATAAAGCCCACCATGCCCGGAATCCCGGCGCTGGCCATGACCCCGAGAATCATAAGACTGCCGATGATGGGCAAACCCCGCTCCGGCGCTAGGAGACCCTGAAGGTAGTTGACGTCCCGACTGCCGGTTTTTTTATAGACCACCCCCACCAAGAGGAACAGCAGGGCGGAAATCAAACCGTGGCTCACCATCTGGGCGCTGGCGGCGACAATACTCAGGCGAGTGCTGGCCGCGACCGCCAGAAGAATGTAGCCCATGTGGGCGATGGAGGAGTAGGCCACCACTTTTTTCATGTCCTTTTGGGCGATGGCGCAGGAGGCGCCGTAGAGGGCGCTAACGGCACCGAGAGTGGCTAAAACCGGCGCCGCTAAGACCCAGGCGTCCAAATAGAGGCCTACCCCAAAGCGCAATAAACCATAGGTTCCCAATTTCAGCAGAACCCCCGCCAGCAGGACGGAAACCGGCGTGGAGGCTTCCACGTGGGCGTCCGGGAGCCAGGTGTGGAAGGGAAAAATAGGAATCTTGATCGCCAAGCCTAGGAGGAGGGGAATCAGCAACAGCAGTTGAGTCTGGGCCGGTAAACGACTCGATAGCGCCGGATTGTAGTCAAAATTAGACGCATGGGTGAGCCACACCCAACCCAGAAAACTGGTCAGCACTAAAAATCCCGACAGCGCCGTGTAGAGCAGGAATTTCATGGCCGCGTAGCCCCGGCGCTGGCCCCCCCAAATGGCGATTAAAAAATAGAGGGGAATAATTTCCAACTCATAGAAGAGGAAAAAGAGCAGGAGATCTTGAGCCAAAAAGGCGCCGGCCACCCCGCCGCTGAGGAGCAACAGCAGGGCGTAGTAAAAGCGCGGCCGGGCCGTCTGCTGGCCGCTACTATAAATGGCGATGAAAGTTAACAGCCCATTGAGCGCCAACAGAGGAAAGGATAGACCGTCCACCCCCAGGGCGTAGTGAAGACCGATGCCGGGAATCCAGCTTAAATATTCGCTTTCTTGGAAGTGGGGATTGGCGGGATCTAACCGCAGACCGATGAGAATCGTTAAGGCTAACACCCCCGCGGCCACCGTTAAAGCCACTTGGCGGGGTCTCTGCCCCTGCTCGGGATTGGGCAACAGCGCCGCGGCGCCGGCCCCCAGAATCGGAATCCAAATTAAGGCGCTCAGAATCATAGCAAATAAGTTAGTTTTTATATTCTGTTAAGACGGAGGACTGAGCGGTTCGGCTAGCTCACCGTATCACCTGCCGAAGGGCCGAAGCCCTCGCTTTTAACACTGGTTTCGGCTACGCTCAACCAGCGTTGGTAACTGATAACTGTTTCTCGGTCACCAGCGCGACTTCCAGACACTTTTCCCCCTGGGGAGTCAAGATCACCTCAATACCCGGGCCAAAAAACTTGGCGATCTTTTCCTGTTTTTCTTGCCATTTTTCTAAGGAAATATAGGGGGAATCAAATTCTAAGACCAAACTGTATTGACCGTCCAGCGCCGTTTCTCGCAGGGCCGTTAAAACCGGGCGCTCTTCGTCCGTAGGACTTAAACCGAGGCGCTGGAGGGCTTCGTCTAGGTGGGCTTCCTGTCCGTAGCGGTAGCGGGTCACGTCTTTGCGGATTTGGTTTTGGGTGGGGGTCGCCTGGGCCTCCCGCAGTCGCAAAATTTCCGGCGTCGTGGCGGCGCTGTAGGGAATGGGCTTCAGTTCGGCGGCCTTTAGCGCCAAGCCCCCCAACAGAAGAGGGATACCGTAGAAAAATCCCGCTAGGTTGAGGGTGGCGTAGTCGAGGGCGTAGGCCACAAAACCCGTGACGGTGAGGAGACTGCCTAGAACTAAACCGAGGGACGCTAAGGAAACTTTACCAAACATGAATATTAAAATGCCAGTTTAGGAGAATAGAGATAGAAAAACGATCATCACCCAGGCAACCAGAGGATTAAGAGCTTTAGCGTTTAATCTTCATAGGGTGAAGACTGGAGCGGAGATAACATCCCAGTTCTCTAAGAGTAACCGCCTGGCTGGCGATAGTGAACCCCGACGCCAAGGTTTTTCCCCTGAGGTGGACTCTGAACCCCGTTGCCCTCCGGGAAAATCCCGCGTCTCCTCCTAAACCTGCTTAGAATAAAACTAAAATGCTTAACCCCGGCTCTGGCTCATGGAGACTTGTCCTCCCGCAGCAACCCCCCGAGATCCCCTCCAAACCGCCGTCGCCCGCCTAGAAACTCTGATTCAAAATCTCCAGGCGGGAATTTTAGTCGAGGACGAAACTGGGAAGATTGTGTTGGTCAACCCGGAATTTTGTCGTCTTTTTAACCTGCCTCTGCCGCCAGAGAGCCTTGTTGGAGAACGATGTCAGGAGGTGGCCCAGGGCGCCGAGGCGCTGTTTGTCGATCCCGAGGGCTTTCTCCTCCGGGTGGGGGAAATCCTCCGGCGCCGGCAGGCGGTGATTAACGAAGAACTAAACCTCCAGGACGGCCGGGTTTTGGAGCGGGACTACGCCCCCATTTGGGTCGGAGAAACCTATTCCGGTCACCTCTGGCTCTATCGGGACATTACCGCCCGTAAGCAAGGGGAAACGGATCTGCAACGAAGTCACGCTCTCTTGCAAATGATCAGTCGGGCCCAGTCTCAATTTATCGCCGCCACTCAGCCGGATATCCTCTTTGAAGACCTGCTGGAGAATTTGCTGGCTCTGACCGCTAGCGACTGGGGCTTAATCGCCGAGGCGGAGCTACAGGAATCCGCCCAACCGGCGCTGGGGGCGCTCTACGGCAAGCGCCCGGGGCAGTCGGTTAAGACTCTAATCCTTAACGGCGCGGAAATTCCCGAGACCTTTTTTCCCGAAGACGGGGACGGCTCCGCCATCAACGCTCTCCTGCGTCAGAGTTTGGGGTTGGGGCAACCTCTCCGGGTCAACGGCGTCGCCGGGTTTCGCTCCTTTCTCGCCCTGCCCCTCCTACGGGATTATCAACGTCTAGGCGCGGTTGTTTTAGCGAACCGTCCCGGCGGCTACGAGCGCCGTTGGCTAGCGGATCTGCAACCCGTTTTGACCACCTGCGGCAATATTTTGCAGGCCTACCGCAACGACCAGCGCCGGCAATCGGCGGAGGTGTCTTTATGGAAACAATATAAAAGCGCCGTTTTACTGCGACAGATCACTGAGGATATCCGCCAAAATTTGGAACCGGCGGCCATTTTCCAAACCACTGTGGACCGGCTCGGACAGGCGCTAGGGGTTAGTCGTTGCGTTCTTTATCTTTACGGGGAGCAGACTCAGCCCAGTTTATCCTGCGTGGCCGAATATTTAGCTCCGGGGGCGGGGTCGATGTTGAACGCCCGTCTGCCGGTGGCGGGCAATCCCCATATTCTTCAGGCCCTAGGGGCGGATCAGGCGCTGGCCGCGTCCAACCTAGAAGACGACCCCCTCCTCGCGCCGGTGTTGCCCTTCTACGAGAGTCTGGAGGTCAAATCCCTGCTGGTGATTCGCTCCGCCTACCAGGGCAAGCCCAACGGCCTACTGGCGCTTCACCAATGCGACGACCGCCGAGAGTGGGAAGGGGACGAGATTAATTTAGTCAAAGCGGTGGCGGCCCAAGTGGGGATCGCCCTCGCCCAGGCGACGTTACTGGCCCAGGAACGGGCTAGCCGGGAACAACTGGCTCGCCAAAATCGGGAGTTATTGACGGCCCAGGGCGCCGCGGAAAGCGCCAGTCAGGCGAAGGGGGAATTTCTAGCCACCATGAGCCACGAAATCCGCACCCCCATCAACGCCGTCATCGGCATGACGGGTTTACTCCTGGACACGCCCTTGGGCGACCAACAGCGCCAATTTACGGAAACCATCCGCAACGCGGGGGAAACCCTCTTAAGTTTGATTAACGATATTCTGGATTTCTCTAAAATTGAATCCGGTAAATTTCAACTGGAGAGCCACCCCTTCGAGCTTCAACACTGTTTGGAGGAATGCCTCGACCTGGTTTCCCCCCAGGCCTTCGCCAAGAATTTAAATCTGGTCTATCACATCGCCCCCCAGACGCCGTCCCGAATTTTAGGGGATTTGACCCGAGTGCGTCAGGTTTTGGTTAACCTGCTCACTAACGCGGTGAAGTTTACGGAAACAGGGGAAATTCAAGCGCTGGTCACCCCCGGCCCGGCGCCGGAGACCCTGCAATTCGCGGTTAAAGACACGGGCATTGGCGTCTCGCCGGAGCAACAGACCTTACTTTTCCAATCCTTTAGTCAGGTCAACGCCTCCATCGCCCGCAAATACGGCGGCACCGGTTTAGGGCTGGCGATTTGTAAGCGCCTGGTGAACTTAATGGGGGGCAAAATTTGGGTGGCCAGTCGCGGCGC
>JAYKIZ010000297.1:0-6094 GCA_035285965.1 Cyanobacteriota bacterium
GCTTAAGGTTTCCTCTTGAATCTCCGGCGCCGAGGCGGGGTCGTCCCGCAGACGTTCCGCGGGGATTTCCAAGGGGCACACTCCAGGCTCCTGCAATAGGACTTCTAATTGTTCCGTGGTCTTGCGCACATGGGAGCCGACCAAGACCACCCCCGGCCCAGTCTGGGTTTTTAAACTCCCCAAAGTCTCCGGCGCCTGGGGTTGGGGGCCTAAATTGGCGAGGGAAGTCAAAATACTGGCGGCGCTACGGAGCAGAAAGCGTTGGCCCCGGGCCGTGGCGGTCAAGAGATCTTCTGCAAATTGGTCTAAATCGGCTTGGGTTTCCCCGTCCACAACTCCGCAGACATTGTTTTTTAAACTCAACAGGCGCTCTAAACTGCCCTGGCGCAGATCCGAGAGTAAAAACCGTTCTACTGCCGGCGCCGGGATACGCCCCTGGGTTTTTTCTTCCACGTAATCCGGCAGGTAACTATGACGATAGCTAAAGACGGAGTCCTGGGCAAATTCGGTTTCATGCACCGGGGTGGGGGTTCCCGCCACGAGTAAGTAATGGACGCTCTCCTTCGTGATCCGTCCCCCTTCAAAAAAGGCGGGAATGAGAAAATGAGCGTCGAAGGGCCCCAATTCCTCGGCGATGACGTCGGTTTCCAACGGGTAATGACCCCGCAGGGTGGAATCGGAACGGCTCACCACCAGAAAATCTGTAATCTCCTCTGCCGCCAGCGCCGCCTTCAAGTTCTGGCAGACTTCCTTAACCACCGCTCCGGCGCTCTCCGGGGGCAAGGCCCGGGTGTTGGTCAAAATGAAAAAAATCGGCGCCGGGTCTCGCAGTCCCAACTTCAGGGTTTCCAGATCCCATTTCATCAAGAGGGGGCAACTGTGGACGGTCTGGGAGCCGGTGGGGTCGTCGTCGAGGACGATGATTTTGGGGGAGGCGGCCATGGGGAAGTTAGAGAAGCGTTTAGTGGCGTATTATACGGCCTCGGTTAACCGCCCCCGCACACCGGCGCCGCTAGGAGGGTTTTTAAGGCGAGGATTTGGAAAATCTCTAGCAGGGCCACGCCTACCAAGAGCAAGCCCCCATAGCGCCGCAGAAGCCGCCAAATCACCCGGCCCAGCAGACGCTCCATCTCCGGGCTGGCCAGTTCCTCCCGCAGAAGGGTTTGCACCTGACGGTGAAAAACGGCGCTGGCGGCCTGCACGGTCTGATTAACTTGGCGGTTGAGGAGGGTTTCCGCTTTTTCCAGGGGATTTTCCATCCGGTTAATCCGTAATGGCCTTAATCAAAACGTCGCTGAGACTCATGTCCGCCATATCTTCGATGGTGATGGTATCGACGATGTCGAACTTGGCGCCGGCCTGTTGGAGTTGGTCGTCCAGCGCCTTGAGGTATTGAGTGGCCTGTTTATCATGGCCCACCTGAATCAGGGAGATCGTCAGTTCTTCCCCGGTTTCCACCTGGTTGCTGGCGTCGAGAATGAGGCGCATTACCGCCTTATGGTCCGTTGGCTCCCCGTCGGTGATGACCAAGATGGTTTCTCCGTTAGCTTTGGTTTGTCCCTGGGCTTTGCGTTGGAAATAGTTGTCGAGGGCGTCCTGGAGGACGCTGGCCAAATCCGTGCGCCCCATGGGTTCATTATCGGCGTAGATTTTAGCCACCTTGTCCGCTGTCACGTTGTCGTAGCGCCGGAAGCGCCCAGAGAACAGATAAACGGTAATGCCGTCGGGGTCGATGGTTTCGCACTTCTGGGCCAGGGCGATGGTGGACGCCTGGGCCAGTTCCCAGCGGGTGGGGCCTCCTGGCTGGTCGGAGGTAGCCATGCTACTACTCTTATCGATCATCAGGGTGTAGTCTCGATTTTCGAGGATGGGCGACTCCATAGGTCTCTACTCCGGGGATAGCTGTCCCTTTTGTTGTAACTTAACTCTGTCTAGTCGGCGCCGATTTCGCCCTGAATGACAAAAAATCTCGCCTTGGGGTTATGACCAGGGTAAAGTTTTTCTAAAATTAGCCTAACGCTCGCTTTTTGGGAAAACCCCCGTGCCCACCCTTTGTTGCCCCAACCCCACTTGCCAGACCGCCAACGAACTTGAGCGGGAAGTCTGTAGCAGTTGTCAAACGCCTTTAGTTAAAAAATACTTGTGGACGGTGGGGGATTGGATTAAGGCCTACCAAATTGGGGAGTTAATTGAAGAGCGCTATCGCCTTGTCCAACCCAGGGTCTTGCTGGATACCCTGCCGGCCCAGCCCACTAGCGGCCCCGACGAGATGCCCCCCTACATCGCGCCTTATCTGAAATTATTCGGACTGCGGCTCCACTTGCCCCAGGTCTATGATTACTTCCCCAGTTCCGACCCGGAGATGGATCTGAGCGTCTGGCTCCTAGACCCCGGCGCTGTTCCCCTCAATGAGGCGGGGGAACCCCTCCACCCGGAACTGCTCCCGAGTTTAGGGCAGGTCTGGCCCGGAGCCGGCCCCCTCCTGCAACTGACCTGGCTCTGGCAGATGGCCAAACTCTGGCAACCCCTACAAGGAAAAAATGTCGTCTCTAGCCTGCTGGAGCCGGATTTGCTTCAGGTTAACGGTTACCAGGCGCAACTGCGAGAACTACGCCTCGACGAACACCAGTTTTATGACCTCCGGCATCTCGCGCCGGTTTGGGGGCCCTTGTTAGCGCAGGCCCATCCCCTGATTGCGCCCTTCTGCGAAACCCTGGGGCGCCGTCTGAGCCAGGGCAAAATTCCCCACAGCGAGCGTTTAATTCAGGTCTTGGAAACCGCCATTACCGAGTTAAGCGATCAATACGATTTCAAATATCAAATTCTGACCCTAACGGATCAAGGCCCCAACCGGGAGCACAACGAAGACGCCTGTTATCCCCCGTCCGGTCTAGAAGGCGAAGGCAACCAACTGATGACCACCTTAACCCTGATTGGGGATGGGGTGGGCGGTCAGGAGGGAGGAGAAGTGGCTTCCCAATGGGTGGCGGAGCATCTACCCCTGATGATCAGCAATCAAGTCCAGGGCGGCGTGGCGGAGCCGAGCGCCGTGTTAGAAATTCTCAAAACCTGTATTGAAAAGGTCAACGACCAACTCAACAGCCGCAACGACGCGGAGGAACGGCGGGAGCGCGAACGGATGGGCACGACCCTGGTGCTGGCGTTGGCCCAAAATCACCAATTCTACTGGGCCAACGTGGGGGATTCCCGCTGTTATTGGCTCACCCCCGACAGTTGTCTGCAAATGACGGTGGACGACGACCTGGCCTGCCGGGAGGTGCGTCTGGGCTATATGCTCTACCGGGAGGCGCTGGAATTGCCCCGCTCCGGCGCTCTGACCCAGGCCATGGGCTTAGCGCCGTCATCTCAACTTTATCCCGCGATCCAATACGCCTTTGTGCCCGCCGATTCCCTCTTTTTACTCTGCTCCGACGGTCTTTCGGACTTTAACCGGGTGGAGCAGTACTGGCGCCGGGAGTGTTCGGCGCTATTTCGGGGCGAAGAAACCCTACAAGCGTTAGGGGAGCGGCTGATTAACCTAGCCAACACCCAGAACGGTCACGACAACGTCACCGTAGGCTTGCTCCTTTGCCAACCCCGCCCCCCGGAGGAGGGGACTCCCGTTCTTTATCCCCGGTCAGCCGCGGAGCGGGAAACCCATCCCCCTGCCCCGGAAGCCCCGGAGACGGAAATGAAGGCGGCGCCGGCGCGGGAACCACAACCGTTACCCCCTCCGCCTTTGGTTTTGCCCGCGGAGCCAAAGGCGCCGAAACAGAGCCAGAACATTATTTTGCCCCCCTGGGTCTTCGGAGTCATTTTAGGTATCCTGGCTCTAGGGGCGGGCTGGTGGGGCTGGCAAAGCTTGAATTCCAGCGGCGATTCCTCGGCGCCGCCCCCCAGTCAGGGATTTTGAAGCCGTTTCCCCACTTAAAAAGGAATCTCGTCCAAATTGGCCTCTAGGGGCGGCTCGGACTCTTTAGCAGGACTCGGCTCGGCGCTGTCCCAACTGGGGGGCTGATAACTGCCGGCGACGGGCGCCGAAACTTTAGGGGGAGAACTAACGGCGCCGTCAAGGCGATGAATGCGGGAGGCCACCAGCTCGGCCCTTTTTTCCTTAAAGCCCTCGGGGCGCTCGGTCATTAGCATGGTGAGACGCCCTTCAATCAAAATTTGGTCGCCTTCATGATAGTTTTCTTGCACCTCGGTGGCTAAATTGTTCCAAGCCACAACCTTCAACGTCGCCGGGGGATCGTCGGCCCGACCGCCCGGAAATTCCACCAACATCTGGGCGATGGGGGTTTGATTCTCCTGGGTGTAACGCAACTCGGGGTTGCGAATCACCGTCGCCATCAGGACACAGCTATTCATATTGGCACAGGCTCCTTTAGGGAAAAAAGATGGAAATTAATAAAAATAACTAGATGACAGAGAGCTAATGGGCAATCGCCCCCCCTATCCTAAAGTCAATGGGTTCTAGCTGGCGCGACCTTGTCCAGAAATTTCTGTAAATTTTGATGACGGTTCCCCCGGCCTGTTAGTCTGCTCTCCAACCTGACCGCTTGCGCTAAAGCTGAGATCCCGATGTCTAGGCTAGAGCAAAAAACAGGTTACACTAACCCACAAGATCTCGCCCCCGTCCTCCGCCGTTTTGGCCTAGGCCTGTCCCGATGGATATTCTTTGCACCCGTCCGGGTTGTTCCCGCTTAAATCCCTTCCCCGATCTGGATAACCGCAACACCCTCCAGACCGCCCAACAGAAATTCTGCACCCGTTGCGGGATGCCTCTGATTCTGGCGGGGCGTTATTTACCGGTGAAACTTCTGGGGCAGGGGGGCTTCGGCGCCGCTTTTTTGGCGTTAGACCGGTTTACCCCCACCATGCGCTTCTGCGTGGTCAAACAATTCCAGCCCAGCGGCGATCTCAACCCCCAACAGATGGAGTTGGCGCTGTCTCTCTTTGAGCGGGAAGCCACGGTTTTAGAAGAGTTGGGCAACCGCAATAGCCAAATTCCTAATCTCTACGCCTACTTTCCCCTGGTGGTGGATAATCCCCGCACTAGTAAAACCGATCAATTTTTCTATTTAGTCCAGGAATTTATTAACGGTAAGGACTACGAAGTTATCGTGGCGGAACGGGGGCCTCTACCGGAGGGCGAAGTCCGTTGGGTGTTTACGGAAATGCTGAAAATCCTCGGCTTTGTCCACAGCCGCAACTCCATTCACCGGGACATCAAACCCTCCAATATCATGCGAGACCAGGAGGGCAAGCTCTTTCTCCTGGATTTCGGCGCCGTCAAACAGGTGGCCGCCTCTTCCCAACAAGCGCCGGGGGGCGGCTCCACGGGCATCTATTCCATGGGCTTTGCGCCGCCGGAGCAAATGAGCGGCGCCCAGGTCTATCCCGCCACCGACCTTTACGCCCTGGCGGTGACTTGTCTCTATTTACTGACGGGTAAAACCGCCCAGGATCTCTACGACTCCTATCAAAACCAATGGCAATGGCGCTCTGCCGCCCCAGGCGTAAGTCCTGACTTTGCCGATGTTCTCGACCGCCTGCTCCAGGCGACGCCCAAAGACCGTTACCAATCCGCGGAGGAGACCCTCCAGGCGCTCCAGGGACAACCGGCCCCCGTTGTTGCCGCTCCGAAAACCGCCACCACTCTGCAAACGCCTGCCCAAGCTCCCGCTCCCGTCCCATCGCCTTTACCTCAAACCCCGGTTGTCGCCGCGCCTCCCCCTCCGCTTCCGGTCGCCAAAGCGCCGCCCCCCCCTTTGCCGTTAACGCCCCTCCTCCTCGGCGCCGTTTATACGGGCTTTCAGGGGATGTTAGTGGGGACTTTACTGGCGATGTTAATTCCCGCCCCTGGTATTCGCGTCGGCCTCTGGGGCATGATCCTAGGGGGAATGCTCTTTGGGCAGTGGAAAGGCTGGATTGAAACCTGGGAGCGTCTGATTAGCGCGGGGGCGACCCTCGGTCTGCTGGTCTGGCTGGCGAAATGGCTTCAGGTTCCCTGGATTGCCACCTTACAACCGGCGCTTGTTCCCCTCTCGCCCCTCTTTAACAACGGTCTTTGGGTCGCCTTAATTACGGCGCT
>JAYKIZ010000298.1:0-3214 GCA_035285965.1 Cyanobacteriota bacterium
GGGTCAAAGCAGGTTTGCAACTCCGGCGCCGTTAGGGTTTGTTGAACCGCGGGATCTTGGCTAATCAGAGCCTGAAAATCCCCTCCTTCCGTATTCCACGCCTGATGGGCGCAGTTCTGAACTACCCGGTAGGCCTCTTCCCGGGCTAAACCCTTGGCCACCAGCGCCAGTAAAACCATTTGGCTAAAGATGACGCCGCCGTAGCAATTTAGATTGCGCTTCATATTCTCGGGATACACCAGCAGGTGTTTAACCAAATCCGCGGTTTCCCGGAGCATAAAGTGGATCAAAATACAGCTATCGGGAAAAACCACTCGCTCCACGGCGCTGTGGGAAATATCCCGCTCGTGCCAGAGGGCCACATTTTCCAGCGCCGCCACGGCGTGGCCCCGCAAAATCCGCGCCATCCCCGTCAGGCGCTCGGAACGGATGGGGTTTCGTTTGTGGGGCATGGCGGAGGAGCCTTTTTGCCCCTTGGAAAAGTATTCCTCCACTTCTAAAACGTCGGTGCGTTGCAGATTGCGGATTTCCACCGCAAACCGTTCTAGGGAGGCGCCCAGCAGAGCCAACTGTTGGACAAACTCGGCGTGGCGATCCCGGGAAATCACCTGGGTAGAGGCGGTGTCCGGCTCCAACCCCAAGGCTTGGCAAGCCAGCGCCTCCACCCTGGGGTCGATATTAGCGTAGGTGCCCACGGCGCCGGAAATTTTCCCCACGGCGATGGTTTGCCGCAATCTTGCGAGGCGCTCCCGGTTGCGCAGGACTTCCGCCAGCCAGCCCGCCAATTTAAAGCCAAAGGTGATGGGTTCGGCGTGGATGCCGTGGGATCGCCCCACCATGAGGGTGTAGCGGTGTTGTTGGGCTTGGTAGCGCAGGGCTTGAACTAGGTCTTCCAATTCTTCGAGGATTAACTCCAAACTGGCGGTTAATTGCAGGGCCAGCGCCGTATCCAAGACATCAGAACTCGTTAAGCCTAGGTGAATATAGCGCCCCGCGTCCCCCACATATTCATTCACATTGGTCAAAAAGGCGATGACGTCGTGGCGCACTTCCGCTTCAATTTCGAGCACCCGCTGGGGATCGAACTGGGCCTTAGCTTTGATCTCCGCCAGCGCCGCCTCGGGGATCCGCCCCAACTCCGCCTGGGCTTCGCAGACCGCTAGCTCCACGTCGAGCCAAGTTTTGAGCTTATAGGCGTCCGTCCACAGTTGGCCCATCTCAGGCAGGGTGTAGCGCTCGATCACAATTTTTTTCTTAGCAAAACAACAGCTTAATTTTACACCGTCTCCCGGCGCAGCTTCCGATCACAATTTAAGAGCGGGTGGGGGGAATCGAACCCCCATCATTAGCTTGGAAGGCTAGGGTTTTACCACTAAACTACACCCGCTTGGACTTGTCATCTTACCACAGCCGGCGCCGGTTAGCCTCCCTTAATTTTCTGCTGTTTCCTCCGAAGGCGGGGGCAGGGCTTGAATAATGGCCTTCAGCGCCGGGTCGGCGAAGAAGACAGCGGTATCGGCCATCAGTTTTTTGCCCCAGAGGTTTTCCTCCAGGAATTTGAGGTCGGCGTAGCGCCGGTCTCGCTTCAGCGCCGTTTCTCCCAAGCGGAGCGCCTCGGCTTGTTCCCCCTGCTTGTAGAGGACGGCGGCGATGGCCAGTTGGGGTTCCGATTGGTCGGGATCGATTTTCAGGGCTTGGTGCCAGCGCTCCAGCGCCGCGGGAGTATCACCCTGCTCGTAGCGAATCAGTCCAATATTATTAATCGCGGGCCAAAAATCCGCCTCTAGGCGGACGGCTTGCTCATAGGTTTCGATGGCTTGACCGTAGTTTTCCAGTTTGAAATAGGTGTTGGCTAAATCAAACAGCGCCGCGGGGGTCTCGGGTTTCTTGGCTAAACCGGACTGGAGAGAAGCGATGGCCGCGGGGTAGTCGCCCTTTTGGAAATAGGCGTTGCCCAGGGTGAAATAAATCCCGGCTTCCTCCGGCGCTAAGCTTTGAGCCTTCAGTAGCGCGGAAACGCCCTGGTCTAGCTCTTTTTTTTGCAGAAGCAGGGTGCCCAGGATAAACCAAGTTTGGAAACGCCCCGGCGCCAGTTGGGTGGCTAGTTGGGCCCGGGTCAGCGCCAAATCGTACTGTTGAAAGCGCACCAACTGAATCACGTCTTCCGTCAGCGCCAAGCCCTGTTCTTCAATCTGCTTGGCGTCGAGGTTGGGGTTGTAGGGTAAAAGCGCCTGGGCCCCGACGGGGGAAGCTAGGGTCGCTAGAGCCAGACCCCAGAGCCAGCCCGCCCATCTGTTTCGCCGAAACGCCCAATTCCGCTTAGACACAATAATTGCTTACTGAAAGGTGAATAAAGAAAGAATTTTCCCGTCCCCAGTGTAGCCCAAACTCGGGGAACAAATTTTAGCGAGGCAGAGGAGGACGGCGGGCATGGTATATACTTTGGGAAATTAGCGGTTCCCTAGGCGGTATGGCTCTCCGGCGTTTGGTCATTGAAATGGGTATGGGCGTTGACCAACATGGGCAAGACCCGACGGTGGCGGCGGCCCGGGCGGTGCGCAACGCCATCGCCCACAACGCTCTGCCGGGAGTTTGGGAGGTGGCGGGGTTAGCCCATCCCAACGAGATGGTGATCGAGGTTCAGGTGGCGGCGCCCTATCCCGAGCGAGTCAGGGAAGAGGAAGTTTTAGCGGTTCTTCCCTTTGGGCAAAAGCGCCTCCAACTCAAGGAAGGCGGTCTGGTAGTTCAAGGGCGGGCTATCCCGGAATTAGAGGATCAAAACGACGAGATGTTATTGGCGCTGGCGGCGGTGACGGTTTGGGTGGAAGTGGCGGAGAAATAGGGGACTCGGGATGGATTTATTACAAGACTGGTTGCGACTCTCCTGGGATGCGGTGCGGGTTAACGAGCGTTTGATCGTTTGGAACACCTTTTTGGCGCTGATTCCTCTCGCGCTCAGTTTCTGGCTCTTTCGCAGGGCCCGGCGCCGTTCTCCCAGTTGGTGGCTGTTGTTGGCGGTCTTTATCGCCTTTTTGCCCAACGCGCCCTATATTCTCACGGACATTATTCATTACGTAAAAATGATGCGGCGCCCCTTCCCGGAGAGCGTCCTCATTTTCGCCGTCACCCCGCAATTTTTTCTCTACCTACTGGCGGGTTTCCAGTGCTATGTCCTTTCCTTAATCAATCTCGGCGCTTATCTCCGGGATTTAGG
>JAYKIZ010000299.1:0-14261 GCA_035285965.1 Cyanobacteriota bacterium
GCTTGAAGTTGCTTGAGTTCGTCTTTGGGGCCGTTGAGGGTTAAACGGGAGAGAGTTTCTGAACCGGACGGTGGGGAGAGTTGCAGGGTCACTTCCTGGCGCCGTTGGGCGTTTTGCCAGTAAAAAAGTCCGGCTAGGGGGGAGAGTAAGGTTAATAATGCCAGCAGTAGGGGACGCTCTTGAAACCAAGGCCAGAGGATGGAGAGAGTCAGCGCTAAACAACCGGCGCCGAAGAGGGCGAGGACGCTGAGAAACAGGGCCAAAAAGGGGCTAGGGCCAGTTTGGCCGCTAAAAACGAGGGTTTGCTCCTCCGCTCGCGCTGTTTCTAACCCATAGCCTCGTTTGAGGAGGTAATCTTTAATCCGGTCTAACAGGTCGGTTTGGTTCTCCCCTAGGGGCGTTTGCCAGACAGACCGGCGCTCTTTGACGGCGGAGCGGATAAAGAAAAATAGCCCAATCAGGGAAAGGACGGTAAAGAGCAGGGTGGAGGCGAGGATGGAGGTCTCGGCGGTCATGGTTGGGGAAGGAGCGAAAGGGGTCGGCGCCGAATCCTTATTTAACGCCTACTTAAAATTAAACGTCATTTTTCCCGGCGCCAAGAGCCAGGGGGTAAAATAAGGCCCAATCTTTCCCCCGTAAGACCGTGGAGCTAAAACAGGTCATTATCGCCCATAAGGCAGGCCATCCCCAGAGTAAAGCCTGCGCCGAACTCTGCGCCAAGGAACTAGAAGCTTTGGGTTGTAAGGTTTTGATGGGCCCCAGCGGTTATAAAGACAACCCCTACCCCGTCTTTTTAGCCTCCGCCAGTTCTCCCATCGATTTGGCCATTATCCTCGGGGGAGACGGCACGGTTTTAGCCGCGGCTCGTCATCTAGCGCCGGAAAAGATTCCCATCCTGGCGGTGAATGTGGGGGGACATTTAGGCTTTCTCACGGAGCCGATCACTGTCTTGAGCGACAGTCAGGCGGTTTGGCGGCGCCTACAGGAGGACCGCTACGCCGTGCTCCAACGGATGATGCTGACGGCCCACCTCTACGAAGGGGATAAGCAAGATCCCCAACTGGTGAGCGAGGATTTCTATTGCCTCAATGAAATGACCATTAAGCCCGCTAGCGTTGACCGGATGCCGACGGCGACTTTGGAAATTGAGATTGATAACGAACTGGTGGATCAATACCAGTGCGACGGCTTATTGGTGGCTACCCCCACCGGCTCCACCTGTTACACCGCCTCCGCCAACGGCCCCATTGTTCACCCCGGCATGGACGCCCTCATCGTCACCCCCATTTGTCCCCTCAGTCTCTCCAGTCGTCCCATTGTCATTCCCCCCGGCTCCCAGGTGAATATTTGGCCTTTGGGAGATTACGAGCTAAACACCAAACTCTGGACCGACGGCTCTTTAGCTTCCAGTATTTGGCCCGGCCAATGGGTGGGCGTCCGACGCTATCGCGAACCGGCGAAGTTTATCCTCCTGCGAGAGAGCTATTCTTTCTACCATACCCTCCGGGAAAAGTTGCTCTGGGCCGGCGCTCGCATTGAGTTGGGGAACGGGAATGTCAGTAACTAAACTTTTTCTAATCTTTTGTCTACTCTGGAGTTTGGCTACGGCGCCGGTTGAGGCGGAACCGGTAACAGTGACGGTTCTGATGCCCGCGGTGGAGGTGGTGGAATGGGCGCCGTTGGTGGCGGATTTTAACCGGGAGCGGACGGATATTCAGATCCAAATGTTGGAGGGGCCGGTTTTTACGGATCAGTTGGAAAGTCTCTACACCACGGCGCTTTTGCTGGGGAAGTCCCCCTACGATGTGATGAATATTGACGTCAGTTGGTTGCCCAAATTCGCGGCGGCGGGCTGGCTCTTGGATCTCAATCCCTTACTATCTCCCCAGGAGCAAGGCGAGTTTTTAAGTCCTGACCTAGAGGGCGGGCGTTTTCAGAATGGACTGTATCGTTTGCCTACCTATACCGGCGTCGGTCTCCTCTATTATCGCCAGGATTTACTCCAGGAAGCGGGTCTGCCGGCGCCGGCTACCTTTGACGACCTGCTCCGGGATTCTCAAACCCTACAATCCCAAGGGAAAGTTCAGTGGGGCTACCTCTGGCAGGGGAAACAATACGAAGGTCTGGCGGCTATGTTTCTGGAAGTCCTCACCGGCTTTGGCGGCGTTTGGGTTAATCCTGATAGTTTAACGGTGGGTTTAGATACTCCTGAATCTATCAAAGCTCTGGAATTTCTACAAACGGCGCTGAAAACCGGAGTTTCCCCCCCCGGCTCCACCGCCTACGCCGAGGAAGACACCCGTTATCTCTTCCAAGCCGGGAAGGCGCTCTTTTTACGGAATTGGCCCTACGCCTATCCCCTCTTAAACGCTAAGGACTCCCCTGTGGCGGGCAAGTTCGCGGTTCAGGGGATGGTTCATCAACCGGGGAGTCCCCTCGGCGCTTGTCAGGGCGGTTGGGGTCTAGGAATTTCCAGTCAATCCCCCCACCCGGAGGCGGCTTGGGAAGTGGTTCGCTACCTCACCAACCCGGACGTGCAAAAGCAATTCGCCCTCAAGACCGGCAAAATTCCCGCCCGCAAAGCGCTCTTCCAAGACCCGGAGATTCTGGCCCAGTTTCCCTACTATTCGGCGCTTTACCCGATTTTGGAGCAGGCGACCCTCCGCCCTCCCATTACCCAGTACGCCCAGGCGTCGGATATTTTGCAGCGCTACCTCAGCGCCGCCTTAACGGAGAAATTAACCGCCTCTGCGGCGCTGACTCGGGCGGCGGCGGAAACTCGTCAGTTATTAACCGGCGCTGGGTCTTAGACATTCTTTTATATTGCTAAGGGTATAATTCTCAAACGCTTACAGGCATTCGGTTGGAAGTTTTTCATAAACCTCTAAAATCACAAAATCGTTAACTAAGTTATCAACATTGGTTTTTAATTGTACTTGTAAATACTGGTCACAGGGAAACCCTGGCAGGTTTCGAGAGCAAGTAATGTATATTGAATTTTTAGACCTTTCATCAAGGTCGGAATCATTCTCAACACAGTTAAAGCCCTTTTCTTCAAATATTATTCTTGCAGATATACCTGAAATTCCGATGATGCGCCATGTATCTATATCAGCCTTGAACTCATCTACATCCCGATAATGGTGGCTATTCTGCCAAGCAAAATAAATGAGTGGAGCCGAGATTAAAGCCGAAAGCGCAATCGCATATATTAAAAGGTAATTTGAGAACTTCATTTTTTACACACAACACTCCATTGAGGCGCAATCCTCGGAGAGCAATTTTTATAAATTTAGCGCCGATTCTCTACTCCGGGTCAAACTTTAACAAATCTTTGCCAACACCCCAGCGCCGTTTTAGAGCAAGTTTCAGCGGGAATCTCCATAACCGGCGCCACCTTAACGGGCAAATTAACGGCCTCTGCGGCGCTGGCTCGGGCGCCGGCGGAAACTTGTCAGTTGTTAACCGGCGTTGGGGCTAGGGTTAGGCGGACTGATTGATGTAGTTGATCAAAGCGTCATACTTGGGGGAACCCGTATCCGCTAAATATTCCAGAGCGCCGAAACTTGCGCCAACATCGTTAAAGTGAACCAGTAAATCTCCCCCGAGGCTATTCCAGAGGGTGAGGTACTGCTCATAAACGGCTCCCATACGGGGATCTCGGTTGGCTTGGGCAAACAGGTCGCTCACGGCGGGGAGGGCGGTTTCGTTGACTAAACTTTGCCCGCCTTCGTAGGCGAGTAAGTCTAACCCCTGAGCGTTGGCCAAAGTCGAGTGAGCTAAGATCTGACGCCCCACCGCCGCCAAAGCGCCGCCCTTAGGCCCGCCGGTTAAGACATCGCCCTCGGTGATTTCCGTAAAGAGTCGGTCTAAGCCCCCGTCCGGATCCTGTAGCCAAGCGTTGAGTTGAGATTGATTTTTGGCGTTCCCCAAATAGCGCCCGAAGTAGGGGGCGATGGCGATGGCGTCAATGCCGTAATCCTGATGGGACAAGGGAGTCTCCGCCCAAGCGTAGCTCAAGGCTCGCTCCAAGGTTTTCACATTAGCGGCCCGGCCCGCCATCACGCCAATGACCCGGTCTTTATCGGCGCCGAAGACTTCGTCCCAAATTTGGGTAATTTGGGTAGCGCGGCGGCTATACCAATCGGTAATTTTATCGGCGGCGCTGACTCCCGGATCGGTCCATTCTAAAAGAGCCCGTTCTTTAACCCAGCGATTTTGCTCAAAGAGTCCGTTCCAGACCTCGTTGGAGTACTCCACATAGACCGTTAAATCGGGGTCTAAGTTATCTCGGACATACTGGGCGAAGTTCCGCACATAGTCATCCGTGGCTTGGTGGGGGAGGGTAAACCAGGGATTCGCTTGGGTCGTATTGGCCAACTCCACTAAAATTTCCACCGGCGCTCCCTTTTTGTCCACCCAACTAGCTTTTTCTAGGGTCGGGCGGTCGCTCCAGTCCCGTTGGGGAGAATTATTGGTCGCCATCCAGTCCATGAACCGCAGGCTGGAAAAGGGATCGATCTTGGCCAAATAATCCGGGTTAAAGACGGAGGGGTTATTTTCCTTGTCCAGGGGAACCACCTCGATATTGCGCAGGTAGTTCTCAGGATTAGTGTCCGTGACGGAAATATAAATACCGTTGTTGCTGGGAGTCACGTCGATGACGTGTCGTCCGGGGCTAGACAGGGCGCTGTTGTAGCGGGCGTCCTGACGATAAGTGAGCGTTCCCTCCCCTTCGTAACGCACCACATAGCGGCCGCCGGGATAGTTGCCGGAAATATTATCGTGGATGATCGTGGTGGCCCGGTCGTAAGGTTCGTTGTTGGGGGGCAGAGATTTAACCCAACCCTCTTGATCTAAATCTAAGGTGGCGCCGGTGTTAAAGATATTCCCTTTTTGGGGGATCCAGGGACGGGCCAGCTTAAAGGAGTCGAGGAAGGGGAGGGCCGAGGAAAAACTCCGCAGACCGCTTAAATTCATGCCCAAGGGACTAAAGGCGGAGGCGTTACCATCGTCGTTTTGGATAGTTCCGAGAACAGAGGGGAAGGGAAGGACAGCGCCGTTTTGGAGATTGCTGAGGATCAGACTAAAACTTTCTTCCCCTTCAATAACGCTGTCGGCCTGAACGTTAACGGTAATGGTTTGACTGGTTTGGCCAGGGGCGAAACTAACGACGCCGCTGGGGAAAGCGCCGCCAAAATCTTCGGCGTTGGCCGGGTTTGCGCCCGCGCCGACCACAGTCCAGACCAACTCGGCGGACACGTCTAGGGGGCCGGTGCGGGCGAGGGTGAAGGTAAAGGGCGTTAAATCGCCATTGCCCTCTGGCTGTGTTGCGTTGAGAGGAGTCAAGACCAACGCCAAGTCATCGATTAAATCATCATTGGTAATCGTCGCTGCGGCAGAAGCCAAGGGAATTTCAGACCCCAGTAGGGTAAGGAGAACCTGAAAGGTCTCGTCATTTTCCACTTTCAGATCTCCCGCGATATAAACCGTTAGGGTTTGACTGGTTTCCTGAGGCGCAAAGATCAAAGACCCCTGGGGAAAAGCGCCGCCAAAGTCTTGGGCCGAGGCGGGAAATTCCCCTAGACCTAGGACTTGCCAATTGACTGTCAACGAATCGGCGACGGCGCCGGAGCGAGTCGCGGTGAAGGTAAAGGGCGTTAAACCGCTATTGCCCTCCGATTGGGCAGGGTTAACGGGCGCGATCGTCAAACTGAGGTCGTCCTCGCGAATGAGCCCCAGCGCCTGCCCTTGGATAATCTCCGCGCCGAGGGAGGCCTGAGCTAAGGAAACCCGGAAAAATTCGTCCCCTTCCGGGACAGAGTCCCCTAGAACTGGAACCGTAATCATTTGCGTTGTTTCTCCCGGCGCGAAAGTTAAAGTTCCTTGGGGTAAAGCGCCGCCAAAGTCCTCCCCATTCGCCGCGTCGGCGCCGACCCCCGTTACCGTCCAAGTCGCCTCTGTGGCGGCGCTTAAATTCCCAGTACGGGTGACGACGAAGGTAAAGTTCGTTACGCCGTCGTTGCCTTCCGGCTGGTCGGCGCTCAGGGGAGCGAGAGAAAAAAAGGTTGTCGGAATTAAGGGGGGCATCGCGTCAGCGTCGGCTAGGTAATCGGTTACCGCGTCGTATTTCGCCGACCCCGAGGCGTTGACGGATTCCAGCAGACCAAAACTTCCGGAAGAGGAGCTACGAGCAATGTCGTTGAAATGGGCCAGCAGACCGCCGCCCGCTTCGTTCCAGATCTCTAAGTACCGCTCGTAGAGTTCACCCATGCGGGGATCCCGGTTGGCTTGATTAAATAATTGAGAAACGGCGTTATTACTGGTCTCATTGGTTAAACTCTGGCCCCCTTCGTAGGCGAGGAGAGCTAGCCCCTGTCCCTGGGCGAGGTTTTTATGCGCGTTAATATTTTGTTTCGCCTGGGCCAAACCGCCCCCCGCGGGGCCGCCGATGAGTCGCCCGCCTTCCGTTAACTCCGCAAAAAGGCTGTTTAACCCCCCGTCCGGCTCGTTTAACCAGGTTTTCACCTGAGCTTGATTGCGTTGGAGTCCTAGATAGCGCCCAAAGTAGGGGGCGATGGCCAGAGCGTCGATCCCATAGTCTTGATGAGTCAGAGGATTCTCCGCCCAGGCGTAGCTCAAGGCGCGGTTCAACCGTTGGGGATTGGCGGCCTGTCCCGCCATCACGCCGATCACTCGCGCTTTGTCGGCGCCGAAAACCTCGTCCCAAATCCGGGTAATCTGAGTGGTTCGGCGGCTATACCAATCCATGATTTTATCGGCGTCGCTCACCGCGGGGTCAGTCCATTCCAGTAGAGCCTGTTTTTTGACCCATTGATTTTGCTCAAAGAGTCCGTTCCAGACCTCGTTGGAATACTCTACGTAGACTGTTAAACCGGGGTCTAAGTTATCTCGGACATACTGGGCGAAATTGCGAACGTAGTCGTCCGTGGCCTGATGGGGCAGGGTAAACCAGGGATTTGCCCCCGTTGCGTTTGCAATTTGCACTAACCTCTCTACTGGAACCCCTTTGTCGTTAAACCAAGTGGCTTTCTCCAAAGTCGGCCGGTCGCTCCAGTCCCGCTGGGGAGAGTTATTTGTGGCCATCCAATCCATAAACCGGAAGGCCGAGAAGGCGTCGATTTTAGCGAGGTAATCGGGGTTAAAGGGCGAGTTTTGATAGGAGCCTTCCGCCGCCAAGGGAATGACTCGAATGTTACGCAAATAATTCCCGGAATTGGTGGAAGTTAGGGAAATGCGGAAGCCGCGATTACTGGGCGTAAGGGTAATCACATCCCGTCCAGGGGTCGAAGCGCCGGTATTTTTGACCGCGTCGTTTTGGTAAGTTAAAACCCCTTCTCCATCGTAGAGAACGACGTATTCTCCTCCGGGGTAATTGCCTTGGAGATTGTCGTAGAGGGTTGTGGTAACCCGGTCGTAGGCGCCGCCGGTCGAGGGTAAAGATTTAACCCAGCCCTGTTCGTCCAAATCAAGGGTCGCGGTCACGGCCGTCGCTCCCTTTTGGGGCGTCCAAGAACGGGCGGATTTAAAGGCGTCGATAAAGGGTAAAGCGGAACTAAAACTGCGAATGGAACTTAGGTTTACTCCCACTGGGCTGAGGGGTTGAACCAAAGGGATCAGATCGTCGTTCTGAATGGTTCCCAGGGCGATGTCGGGGGTTAAGGCAACCGCCTGAGAAGGATTGGCGAGCCGGACTTGAAAGCTTTCGTCCCCCTCCGGCGCCGCATCCCCCGCAACGTTAACCACAATCTCCTTCAAGACTTCCCCCCGGGCGAAGGTGAGGGTTCCCCCCGGAAATACGCCGCCAAAATCGAGAGCGTCCGCAGGGTTGACGCCGCCGCCCTCCACCGTCCAATTCACGGTTAAAGACTGACGGTTAAACCCGGCCCGGGTCACTTGAAAAATAAAGGAGGTTAAGCCTTCGTTCCCTTCCGGTTGGCTCGGCGCCAGCGCCGTAACGGCTAAGCGGGTATCGTCGTTGCGAATTGTGCCCTGAACTTGGGACCTCGTTACAACAGCGCCGTTGGTCGGATTACGGAGACGAACTCGAAAACGCTCGTCGGCTTCGACCTCTTGATCCGCTAACACGGCAACCGTAATTTGTTTTTGACTCTCGCCGGGTTCAAAGCGCAACCGTCCGAGGGGGAAAGCGCCGCCAAAATCCGCGGCGCCGGCGGGTTGGGTTCCGCTACCGGTCGCGTCCCAGTCCACCTCAGTGATTTGGCTTAAATCGCCAGCGCGCTGAACGAGAAAGGTAAACTGAGTCCAACCGCTATTGCCTTCGATTTGGGTTCCATTCAGCGCCTGAATCGCTAGAGTTGTCTCTAGGGTCAGAGAGCTATTAACGAGGGTAGGAGAAATCATAACAAAATGAGTCTAAAAGAGTCTAAAATTATTTGGTAACTGAATACGTCTTAGCTGGCTGACTTGTAAGGTTATGTATTCGCTTGCATTGGGTTTTTGCTCGCCCTTCTCCCATTATAACCGCATAATTCTGATCGCCTACTCCTTCAAAAAACGGCTTCAATCAGCGCCAAATTCAAGAGGGCTTTGACGGGGCAGTCCCGCGGCTCTGGGATAGGCTTTCGGCGTTTGGGCGACTTTGCGGAGGTAAATAAACCGGCGCTCCGCTTGGGTTAGGGGGGTCTTGAGGGAAATGACAGTCTGGATTTCTCCTCCCAGTAATTTCACCGCCGGCGCCAGCGCCGCCAGTTCGTCTTCAGTTGTTTGACCCCGGTAGAGGACGCCCCAACCCCCCAGTTTGAGGAAAGGAAGAACGTATTCCGCGCAGACCCGACTTTCCGCCACCGCCCGAATTACCCCTAAATCGTAGGTTTCTCGATGTTCCGGCGCCTGTCCCAGGGTCTCCGCTCGACCCGCCAGCGCCGTCAGTTGGGTTAACCTTAAGGTCTGGGCCGTTGTTTGCATAAACGTCACTTTCTTGCGGGTGGAGTCCAGCGCCGTTAGGGGCCATTGGGGCCAGGTTAAGGCCAGGGGAAAAGCGGGAAACCCGGCGCCGGCGCCAATATCAATGGCCCGTAACCGTTCGGCTTGAGCCAACTCCGGCAGGCTTAAAACCCCCGCCAAGGAATCCCAGAGGTGTTTTTCCACAAAGTCCTGCGGCGCCGTAATCCGGGTTAAATTGAAGGACTGGTTCCCCATCAACAGGCAATCGTAGAGCTTCTCCCAAGCCTGACCCCGCTCCAGCCAGGGACGCCAAGCCTCCGGCCAGGGAAACTGGGTCAGCGCCGTCGTTAATGCCTCAGTCTCTTTACCCATCTCGCCGCTCCTAACCGTCAGACTCACGCCAACTTTACCTATAATATTAGGGCTGAATCGGAGCGTCTTTTCCCGAGACCCCAGCTTTTCACTATTCCCTTGAGGCAGTCATGGCCAGCACCGCGAACGCGACCCAGTCCGACCGAGAAAAGATTCTGGCGGCGACTCTCGCTCAAATTGAGCGTAATTTTGGCAAGGGCGCCATTATGCGTCTGGGGGACGCCGCCCAAATGCGGGTGGAAACTCTCTCCACCGGCGCCTTAACCCTAGATTTAGCCCTAGGGGGCGGTCTGCCCAAGGGACGGATTATCGAAATTTACGGCCCGGAAAGCTCCGGCAAAACCACCCTGGCGCTCCACGCCATCGCGGCGACCCAAAAAGCGGGAGGGGTGGCGGCCTTTGTGGACGCGGAGCACGCCCTTGACCCGGCCTACTCGGCGGCGCTGGGGGTGGATATTGAAAATTTATTAGTCGCCCAACCGGACACGGGGGAATCGGCGCTGGAGATTGTCGATCAACTGGTGCGCTCCTCCGCCGTGGATATCGTGGTGGTGGACTCTGTGGCGGCGCTGGTGCCCCGGGCGGAAATCGAAGGAGAGATGGGGGACACCCAGGTGGGTTTGCAGGCCCGATTGATGAGTAAAGCTCTGCGGAAAATCGCCGGCAATATCGGTCGCTCTGGTTGTTTAGTCGTTTTCTTAAACCAACTGCGCCAAAAAATCGGCGTCACCTACGGTAGCCCAGAGGTCACCACCGGCGGCACGGCGCTGAAGTTCTACGCCTCGGTGCGGTTGGATATTCGCCGGATTCAAACCCTGAAAAAAGGCTCGGAAGGGGAGTACGGGATTCGGGCCAAGGTCAAGGTGGCCAAAAATAAGGTGGCGCCGCCCTTCCGCATCGCCGAGTTCGATATTATCTTCGGCTCCGGCATTTCCCAGGTGGGGTGTTTGATCGACCTAGCGGAAAAGGCCGATGTCCTAGTCCGCAAAGGCGCCTGGTATAGCTACAACGGTGAAAATATCGCCCAGGGGCGGGACAACGCCATTAAATATCTGGAGGAAAACCCAGAAATCGCCGAAGCGGTGGAGCAAAAAATCCGGGAAACCTACTCCCTCAATTCCTTGGCGTTTCCGGTGGAGTCCGGCGACTCCGAGGAGGAGGGAATGGAGGAGTTTGAAGGGTAAACGCTTTGATCTGCTCGAGCTTCGGCTACGCTCAGCCTTCCTTAACCGGAACCCAGTATCTCTATGAACCGCAAGACCGATTATCAAGATTCGAGCGACCTGGCCCAACCCATTCCCCAAGCGGCGCTACGGGCTTCCGCTAACCTGACCGCGGTGGGCAACCTGGGCTTTTGGGTGCAAATCGTCGTCGGCGCTTTTGCCGTGGTGACCTTTTTGTTCGCCAGCATGGGACTAACGGTGGGGCAAGACCGCACGGCGGGCATCGAAGCCGGAATTTTATCCGCCTTTATCGCCATCATTCTGCTGGGCGTGGCTATTTATTTTTCCATCCGTTACCGGCGCTTGGGGCGCCGACTTCAGGAGGGAGAAGCGCCGCCCCGCCGGGCCGATATTATCAAAGTCATTCGCTGGGGATTGGCGGTGAATGTGGCGGGCATGGGTCTGGCCATTATCGGCGCCGCCTCGGTGAGCGGTATTGTGTTGATTAAATCTTTGAGCGTGCCCCAGGGCGCCTTCGCTTCCGGGATTAACCCGAGTCAATTGGTGCAATCCATCGATTTGTTAGCTATTCAGGCCAACACCAACACCATCATCGCCCACTTTACCGGTCTTTTGTCCTCCCTCTGGCTGTTGGATCGGATTAACAAGTAGGCTGTTCTAGGGTTTGTGGGCGAAAAAGACTTTCCGATAATTGGTCGCTAGGGGATGGGGAGACAGCGCCGGGGGAAAGAGAACGTAACGGGCGACGGTTTCCGGCGGAAAGCTCTGCTCATCGACGACGGTGACCGTAAAACCGGCTTCCTCTACGCGTCGGCTAAAATCCGCTCCGTAGAGGCGGACATGATCCCATTGCCCATAGTGTTTTTCCCGATCCGCCGGGGTTTGGATGTTCGGATCTTCTAGGGTTTCTTGCCGGTGATCCTCTTGGGGAACGGTAAAAATGCCCCAGCCCCCCGGCGCTAGGACGCGATAGATTTCCCGGAGCGCCTGACGGTCGTCGCTCACATGCTCTAACACATCGCAGGCGATAAAAACGCCGTAACTCCCGTCGGCGATGGCGGTCATCTGGGTAATGTCCAAGAGCAAATCCACGTCTTTGCGATCAAAATCCGCCGTTTGATAGCGTTGAGTATATTTTTGGATCAAAAAACTGATCATTTTTTCCGGCGCCACATGGAGCGCGGCCCTCTGCCCAAAAATATTTTCCGCCCGCAGGTTCGGATGCTCGGTTAACGCGGCGGCTAGGAGCCGATGGCGCACTTGGGCGCCGCAACGGGGGCACGTGGACTGGGGATGCCATTCGTCGTCCACAAAGCGCCGTCCTTGCCAACCGCAAAGATTACAGGCGATCTGAGGGGAGGAAGCTAGCAGAACGGAACCGGCCAGGAAGCGGAGTTTTCGTCCAACTCGTTGGTGTAGGGGCGGGGCGATCATTGGGGCGGCGCTGAGAGATGAACAACGCCCCCAATTTTAGGGGCGGTCTGGGAGTATCGTCTAGCCAGTTTCTTCGGCGCCGGGCGGCGCTAGTCAAAAGAAACCTAAAACGGGCGTTTAGAATTGCCTTCCTGCCAAGCGCTGCCCATGCCTTGAAAAATCCCCTTGGCGATTAATCCTAGACCCCGTCCGACCACCTGAGTCAGGATAAAGACCAGACCTTTGCCGATCAACACCTCCAAAGCCCGGAGGCGGGGGGAAAGCGCGTCCCGCAACTCCAGCGTCATCGTGGTCAACCAAGGCAGACCCCGCAAGGCCTCCAGTTCCGCCTGACGGGGCGCGTAGAGCGCCGTCATCTCAATGCCCCGGGAGGAAAAGTAGAAAAGTTCGTAGTGGCTTTCAAAGATGTTTTTTGGCTCCAGCCAATAGCGCCGCCATTGGTAATGCCAAGTCAAATTATTGCGAAATTTAGCGATTTCCCGAGAAGAAAGTTTATCGCCCTGGTAAAGGCTCTCTTTCAAGGCTTCCTGATGGGGAAAATAGTTTAAGGCGAAGACCATCACTCCGTTGGCCACCTGAATGAGGGCGTGGTGGAGGTAGAGCGCCCAGGGATCCGAGTCTAAATCTGTCGCGGGGTTCCCCGTTGTCGCGGAATCCGTCCCTAACGCCCGCTCTAACAACAGTCGCCCCTGGGGAATTCGAGCTAAACTTTCCTTCTCTAATACGGGGCGATAGCTCGTTAGCAAGGCCTGGAGTTCGTCTAATTTAAAAGTTTCTTTCGGCGCTCCGTATTTGCCCAAAAATCCGAGGGCGGCGCTTTGCCAAATTTCCCCCCAGAGAGTGGCCGTCTCCGTCGGTAATTGCTCCGGCGTCGCCTGAAGACGCCGGAGATCGACCCGGAAACGCTCCCATTGCCCCCAACAGAGTTGTAAAAGCTCCCGACGCTTGTCTTCCTGGAGAATGTCGATTTCCAGGGGAACTCCCGTTACATTGCGGTCGTTAATCAGAGGGGGATTGGCGATGACCTGGGGTAAAAGCGGCGCTGGAGAAAGGGTTAAAGCTCCCCCGGGAGCAAGGGGCTTTAAGCAGGCGGATTTGAGAGAACTCGGCACAAACCGCTTCGCCAACCACCGGGCCGTCTGTAGTTCTCGACGGCGCCCCCGCCAAAAAAGGCGGTCAAAGTCCGATAGGTTGGGGGACGTTAAGGTCAGTTCCAAGGCGTCCAAAGCGCCGTCTATTTGCCGAAAACCCTGCTGAAACCCTCGCCAGAGCCAACCTTGGGCCGGGGGTAACTGAGCGGGCTGAGAAAGCCCCGGCCAGGGACTCCAGAGGATTTCTCCCGCTAACAGGCGCCGAAAACCGTCCTTGAGAACCTCCGGCTCCGTTCCTTTGGGAAAATAGCCCTCAACGCCGAAGGACTGAAGCGTCGCTAGTCTATCGTAGTCGAGGCTGGCGGTCAGGGCGCAGAGCTTAACTGAGGGATAGGCGCGACGCAGGCGCCGGACTTCTCCCCAACCGCCGTTGACTTGAGACGGGACAGCGGGGTCGAGGATGATTAAATCCGGCGCCTCAGTTTTTAAGAGCCTGTTCAGTTCTTGAAAACTCCCGACCTGGGCTAAGACTTGAAACTCTCCTAGAAGGGCCGTTGTTAACCCCAAGCGAAAGATCGCGTCGGCGTCCGCAAGGATTAGGTTAGGGGGGCGCTCGCTCATGGGGGGAAGGGAATCAATCTTGGTGGCAATTTTAACAACAAGCCGGGAAGTCCCGCGCTCTACCCGCAAGGGTGAGCAGTGGTTGCTGAGCGTTGTCGAAGCAACGGCATGAAAGACGTGTGAGCTGGAGCGAAGCGTAGGTGAACGATTACCTTCATTTTGTTACAATAAACTGAAGAAAGCATCGATGACAAGATGAAGCTCTCCTACCAATACCGACTATTACCGACTGCTGACCAGCGCAACGAGATGAACCGCTGGCTAGATATGTTGCGTTTGCAGTATAACTGGATGCTGGCGGAACGGTTTCAATGGTGGGAAGAAAATCGCTCCCCTGCCAACTCATGCCCATTAATCTGTCATCTTCCGTTACTCAAAGACAAACCCAATCGCTATAGTCAACAAAGCTCACTTGTTTCATTGAAAAAAGAACGGCCTTGGTATGCTGACATTCATTCCCAAGTCCTTCAAGATATGGTCAAGCGAGTTGATAAAGCTTTTGAGCGATACACAAGGGGGGATTGTAATGGAAAGAGAAGCGGTAGACCCCGCTATAAAGGGAAAGGGCGTTATCGTTCTTTTACTTATCCTCAAGCGTCTATCGATTGGCTTTATGGAAACAAGATTAAAC